>CABRSG010000107.1 GCA_902473545.1 uncultured Lachnospiraceae bacterium
GCTTAAATGTATTGCCCGTCATGTAAGATATGCACACAGCGGAAGTGAAAACAGCCTCAAAGCGTTTATGTGGTATGAAGGTCACACATTCGAGAGCAAACTCTTCACCTTCAACATCCTCGACCGCGTAGGCGGCGGCGACGCTTTCGCGAGCGGCCTGATCTACGCAATGATGCATGACTATAAACCGATGGATATGGTCAACTTCGCCGTTGCCAGCAGCGCCATCAAGCACACCATCCGCGGCGATGCCAATATTACGGATGATGTCTCCACCATCCGTAACCTGATGAATATGAATTACGATATTAAGAGATAATCCGCCTGATGTGATAAGAAGGAGCTGTATGGTAAACGGTGCATCCGGCTCCGCCTCAGAATAACAGGCAGCCAACATGGTAAGCGACCGCTGCAAGAACCAGTGACACAATGATATAATAGCCTGCCACGCGCAGCGTCCATTTCAGGGAGCGGGTTTCATGTGCGGTCGCACTCATTGTCATAAGGCATGGCATATTAAAATAAAATGCAAAGATAAATGCCAGCGCTTCCGGTTTTGTCAGGGCCGCCGCAAGGCTTTCGCCTACAGAGACAGAATCAGGAGATTCCACACTCATCCTTGCAACGGAATGCAGGACATTGGAGTCATTAAATACAGCAGCAAGGACACCAAGGGAGCCTTCCTTCCCCATCATGGAGGCGATCCATGCAATAAATGTCTGCCAGCGGAGACCAAACCACATGGTCACGGGTTCAATCACACTTCCGATCCGGTACAGGACGCTCCCCGAAAGATTTCCATCCGCCGTGTAGGAAAGTGCCCACATGATCACAAACACAACAATCACAATGCAGATGGCCCGTTTAAATGCTGCTGCCATCTTACCTGCGGCACTTAGGATAAGATTTCCCCACCTTGGTTTGTGGTATGGGGGAAGCTCCATGATCAATCCCGTCCGGTCTGACTCTGTAAGAAACCGCTTTCCAAAAATGTGGGCCGTGAGCTTCAGGGGAAGCACCGAAACGGCAAAAAGCAGGAATATCACCAAAGCCGCACCCGGCCCGAAAAATACAGATGCAACAAGCCCTACGACAGCCCATGTGGAACCGCAGGGCCCCACCCATGACATGGAGATCGCCGCCATCCTCTGGCCCCATGTGTCAAGCACACGCACACCGGTCGCACCGGCAATATTGCAGCCAAAACTCACAAGGAACGGCATGACCGCTTTTCCGTGGAGTCCAAGATGCCGCATGGTTCCGTCAAACACATAGGAGATGCGGGCCATATAGCCGATCTCTTCTAAAAACCCAAATACATAAGTCCTAAAAGGATGATGCCTGCTGCCAGCCATTTCCCGCCTTTCCCGGAAATCGCAAGACGGTCAAATTTCCCAAGATCATGTCTGTCCTTCCCACTGGTCACATGGCCGGAAAGTATGCTGTCGATCCACTGGAATTTGCAGTTTCCTGTATGGGAAGCTCCGTTCTTTATCCCTGAAATTTCCTTCTTTATTGCTGCAAAAGTCTCTCTGCCCGCGGAATGCTCCACGATAGACTCCGCTGCCGTATCATGTTCGGCCAGCTTGGCAAAAATCCAACTGTTTTCATATACAGATATGCCACCCTCCGGGAGCAATGCCAAGACATTCTGGTATGTTTCCCCAAATTCTGCTCCATACAGTCTTGTCAGACTTTCCGCACGCAAAATCCAGTTTTCTTTTCCGCTGCGTTCCAGCAGCTTATAAAATCCCTCATAATCCTTTTTTTCAGACGCTACAAATGGCAGAACCGGAATGCCAAGGCTTTTTTCAATAGCAGGAACATCCACCTTCTTCCCCCGCGCCCCGGCAACATCCATCATATTGAGCAGAAGTACGACCGGAACCCGGATACCAGCATAATCTGCAAGCATGAAAAGGCTTCTCTCCAACTGCGACGCATCTGCAAGGATGCAGATGAGGTCCGCCCCGCCTCCTGCGATATAATCCCTTGTGACGATTTCTTCCTCTGAATTAGCTGCAAGGCTGTATGTGCCGGGAAGGTCTACCACCTTATATGTATTTCCCCCATGCCGGAAGGTGCCTGTATTTTGCTCGACAGTCTTAAATTTCCCCTGGTTGCTATAGCCGCAGGCTGCGGCGATCATTCCAACGCTTTCCTTTGTTCCCGACAGCCGCTGCTTTGCGAGCAGTATCCGCCTTTCCCTGAGATAAAATGAAATGGGAAGACCGTAGACCACCTCGAAATATTTCTTTAATGCAGATGGGCTTACCCCGTACATAGCTGCCATATCCGAAATCGTGTAATGGCGGCTCAGATCCCTGGTGATCATCTGCTCTACCTTACCGGCAATATGCTTCTGCCCCTTCGTGACATAAAACTGATCCGTGACCGGCTCCGTGCCGTCGGTCACCAACGCATAAAACAGCATTAAAAGATGCAGGCGATAACCCGTAAGATTCCAGTCTGCCGCTATCAAATGGGAATACAGAAGGTTTATCAGCCTCCCGCATTCATTCCCCACCATTCCCAGATAAGTCCCGTCATGTGCGGAAAGCATTTCCCGAATCCATCCATCGTAATCACAATAAGCAGAAAGCTCTCCAATCGGATGCTCCAGAAGCCGGTCCAGATCAAAAACAACCTCCAGCCCGCTGTAATTCTGCCCCGGATACCAGTAGCCGTCTTTTGGCCTGTGGTCGTCGATGCACAGCATTCCCGGCTCCATGTAAATATAAGTATTATCCGGCCGGCAGATCTCACACCTCCCGCTGATACAGTAATTCAGGGATGCATAATGACTCTTAAATTTCGTGCCGCTATAAGGCAGATACCGATCCGCAACCTTGTTCGCCCATAATAAAATATTTTCCCACGGGCTGCAAAGGAACATCTGGCTGTTTGTATTCTTAATCGCAATGTGCAGTACACATTCACCAAGCGGAGACATCCGGTACAGGTCAGGACGAAATACATCCTCCAGTTTGTATGAGTTTTCCGGCATTTTATGTACACCTCCTATCTTACGCTCAGGTTAGATATTGCTAACCATTATACATACTTTTCCCTCTGCTTTCTACTGCTGTTTGTCTTTTTTTGCTCCATCTGACATTCAGTTTCTGCCGACCGGCATATCCGGTTTCATCCGGTTTCACATCCATTCCGGCCTTCTGCCTGTTATACAATTCAGGCCTTCTGCCTGTTTTTCTTGACAGTTCTCCGTTTCCATGGTAACCTGTACTTCACATTTGGATTATACAGACGAGCAGGCAAAAGAATCCTTTTTAAAATTATGAGGATTATCGAAAAATCTGGATACCATCTCAGAAGGGAGCAATTGATATGGAGCTTCTCACAACAATTATCGTCACATTTTTTGCCGGCATGGGCGCCGGTCTGGGAACCGGCTTTGCGGGGATGAGCGCCGCAGCAGTCATCAGCCCGATGCTGATCACCTTTCTCGGCATGGATTCCTACATGGCGGTGGGGATCGCTCTTTCATCCGACGTGCTTGCGAGCGCTGTATCAGCATACACCTACGGTAAAAACAAAAATCTCGATATCAAAAACGGTCTGATCATGATGGCAAGCGTGCTGGTTTTCACTGTTGTCGGAAGCTATATCGCCAGTCTTGTCCCGCCAGCCACAATGGGTAATTTTTCTGTCTTTATGACGCTCCTGCTGGGAATCAAATTTATCATAAAGCCTGTCATGACCACAAAAGAAGCAATGCAAGTCGTCTCCGCAAAAAAACGTGCCGTACAATCCGTGATATGCGGCATTCTGATCGGTTTCATCTGCGGCTTTATCGGCGCAGGCGGGGGCATGATGATGCTGCTCATCTTAACGACAGTTCTCGGATATGAGCTAAAAACGGCGGTCGGAACAAGCGTATTCATTATGGCATTCACTGCACTGACCGGCGCTGTCTCCCACTTTACAATAGGAGGCGCTCCGGATTGGACAGTTTGGATACTATGCGTCGTGTTCACGCTTCTGTGGGCAAGAATCGCCGCCGTATTTGCCAACAAAGCGGATGCCAAAACACTTAACCGGGCGACTGGTATTGTTCTTGTGATATTGGGCGCGGTAATACTGCTGTTCCCGAAAACTTTGTGATGCTGTTCCTGAAAACTTTATGATAAGGGAAATAATATGAGACAAAACTTCAGACTTACTGTCACCTATGACGGCACGCGCTATCACGGCTGGGAAGCAAAACCGAATATCGAAATGACTATCCAGGGAAAGCTGGAGGCGGTACTGACGAAAATGATGGAAGGTAACGGGAGCACCGGCAATGCTTCGGCATCTGCCGCTCCAGTGAAGGTCATTGGCGCCGGCAGGACCCCGGCGTACACGCAAAAGCGATGACGGCGAACGTGCATCTGGACACTGCTCTCTCCCCGGACGAAATCCGTGATTATCTGAATTGCTATCTTCCGGAGGATATCTGCATCCAGGAGATGCGTATCGCATCCGACCGCTTCCACAGCAGATACAATGCCGTCGGAAAGACCTACTGCTACACCTGCTTTTTGGGACCGCGAAAGCCTGTATTCGACCGGAAATATGTATACGTGCTGGATAAAGCGCCGGACATCGCCGCAATGAAAAAAGCCGCAGCCTATCTTACCGGCACACACGATTACGCCAGCTTCTGCGGAAATCCGAAAATGAAAAAATCAACGGTTCGCACCATTGATTCTATCAAGATCACACAAAACGGATCGCACCTGTACTTTGTGTACCATGGGAACGGCTTTTTGCAGCATATGGTGCGCATCCTTACCGGCACGCTGCTTGAAACTGGCTACGGAAGGCGCTCCCCTGAAAGTATGCCGGAGCTTCTCGCCGCCAGGAAAAGAGCTCTTGCAGGTTTTCTGGCTCCTGCGCAGGGGCTGTGTCTGATGAAAGTGGATTACGGAAGCTGATGCGGCACCCAGACGTCATCCCCGCCCCTTCGGAGTGCAGTACGGACACTGAAGCCTGCCGTACTGCTTAATGCTTCATCCCGCTAAGTCCTTTGATATCCGGCTTCTGGTCTGCGTGCGTATAATTCTTCATTTCCGTTTTGAGCTGTTCATTTATGTCATTATAATAGGAAATCTGTTTTGGTTTCAGCGTTCCATTCTGCCTGTATTCTTCAAACAATGCTAAAAATTGCCGGTAATTCTCCTGTGCAGCATCCTTATAATTATTTGATGCATTTGCATGAAGACGTAAAAGCAGTTCCTCCAGGTTTTTATTCTTTTTCCCAAATTGAAACATTGCTTACCTCCTGCTGTTCAGCTAAAACATCACATATCTATATCCCTGCAGAATTAATCCGCTCTCTGATATATTTCTCCGTCTCATCCAGTATTATTTCTACCCGTTTCTTCGTTTCTGCATCTGCAAAACAAGTTCTGTCAAACGGTGCACGGTAGTATTTTTCTTCCATCATAATCTCCAGACTCTCTGCAAAATTCATGTCAAAAAAGAATCCCAAAAAGGAAACCCATTTGTCCAGTCCTGTTTTTCTCTCTTCTTTTTTCACACACTCATGGCAAAGAATACTGTTGTAGACAACATCCGTAATTGTCTCCCCAGCCACCTGCTCTTCTGTCTCCCCCATCGTATCCACCATTTCCTCACAGGCAAACACGCGAAAAATATCACATTTGTCGGCGTCCCGAATCAGCCTGCACAAAAACTCTGTGTGACTTTCCAGGCCGGTTCTATCTTCTGCATTCATGAATCCTGTTCCTCCATGCCATGGTGCCTCAGCTATTCTGTCAGCACCCGTATATATTTCTCCGTTTTTTCCATGATATCCTGCATATTTTTAAGGTCGTTCTGCACATTTCCTGTTTCCATGGAATGGTTTGCCGCCTCATAGGAATAGCATGGAAGCTCTTTTTCCCGGCAGCCCTGCTGAATAATCTCCGCGTCTGCCCACGGGGCCGCCGTCCCATGAAAAACAATTCCATTGTGCATTACCGCCAGCGACTCCTCTACCGGCGTATAAAATATGTGATGTGCATGTACGCCATGCTTTGCATCATAGGCTCCCGCCACGGCTGTTCCAATACTTTTCGAGACAAACAATACCGTTTCGTATCTGCTAAATGTCACATGCTTCAGCATCTGCTCCGCCTGCATAAGCGCACTTTTGAATGCCTCGTGCATTCTCTCTTCCGAACCCTTAATGTCCCTCTGAAATCCCCCGTAAGGAACTTCCGCAATCTCAAATCCATAATTGGCTGCAAGCTTCCTGCTGTAATACAGCAGCGGTTTGTCACAATGATAGCCAATTCCCGGAAAAAGTACCGCCAGTCTCATTTATGCTTTCCCCCTTGATTTCACCCTGATTTCTTCCTGATTTTTCGTTGCAGACTGTAAAAAAGTGTAAACATTCTCTGTTGAGAACTCCTGTGAAAAGCAATACCCCAATCTGCAGAATGCTTTCATCTGGTCTGGATCCTCCACCCGGTTTTCCGCCATATAACGCACCATTTCTCCACGCGCCATTTTGGCTTTCGTTCCTTTCTGAATAACTCTGCCATTCTGCATTTCCCCGAAAATGCAGGTAAGAAACCTGTCCTCCGACTTCAGATATCGCTCAATGATTTTCGCATATTCCCTGGATGCCAGATTAATAATTATCCTGCTTTCATCCAGAACCGCCCGGTATAACCGTTCCGCCCAGAAGTCATATAAACTTTCTGTGCCGTTTACTTTCGCCTTTGCCTGCATCTCAAGACGGTACGGAACCACCCCGTCCATCGGTTTCAAAACCCCATAAAATCCAGACAAAATTCTCAGATGCTCCTGTATATACTCCAGCTCTCCATCCGAAAAAACTGCCGGAGCCATCGACTGATATTGTATTCCCTCATAAGAAAGAATCGCCGGTGTCAGATTCTTTTTCAGTTCCATCTCCTGAAAGCGCTCATAATTCAGGCCGGCAATCTTCTCATTGCATCCCCAGAGCTTTTTTGCCTCATCATATGTGAGTTTCTGCATCCAATGCATGATTTCCGCAGCTTCTTTTAAAAACTCCGGCAATGTGTGTCCTTCCAATGTGTCCGTATCCACATTCATCTTCTTTGCCGGTGAAATAATTATTTTCATATGTTACTTTCTCCAATCAGCAGATAATTCTTCCTCATTTAACAGACAGTCCGTCCTTATTCAGCCAATGCCCGTCCTCATGAAACAGATAATAAAACGCCTCTGCTTCATCCTCCGTGACCTTCCACGCAAAGCGCTTCAGATCCACTTTATATCCGTTTTCTGTCTGTTCTGCTTCTATGCCTTCCATTTCCAGCAGCTTTTTCTGCGTATCAGAATTTTCAAAATATCCGGCTCCACTCAAAAATCCCTTACCGTTTATGATACGGTGCGCCGGTACCTCCCCTGCCAGCCCCATTCGCAGTGCATACCCCACCTGTCTGCTGTTTTTCGGCTTTCCGCAAAGCAATGCAAGCTGACCATACGTTGTCACTGTTCCATATGGAATCTGGTTACATACAATATGCAGACGCTCATAGAAATTCATCTCCGTTTTCCCCACACCTCTGCTTCCGCAGCGTTTTCTGCCCTTTTCTGTTTCCGCTTTGTAATACCGCATTCCATCTCTTTTTCCTGCATACTCTGCCTGTTTTTGTTTTCTGTCCGGAGAATTCCTGCTCCGGATTCACTCCCGGTTTCCACTATTTACCACATAAATTCCCACGCATACAAGCGCCAGAGAAAGGACGCTCACCCATCCGGCTGCCTGTTCACGCTCGCCAAGCAGCAGCGCCGATAGAATGACTCCGAATACCGGATTCATAAAGCCGAATACCGTCACTTTTGATACCGGGTTGTATTTCAGCAAAATCCCCCATAAAGAATATGCCACGGCTG
>CABRSG010000108.1 GCA_902473545.1 uncultured Lachnospiraceae bacterium
GCACCTGACTCTTAATCAGGGTGTCCAGGGTTCGAGCCCCTGATCGCGCACTTAAAGTATCGCTTTTGCAGACCAGGAGCTGCGGGGGCGGTGCTTTTTCTTTTTACGCGTAAGCAACGAGATACAGCGAAGCGGAATCAAGCTGCTTCCCGCAGCGATGGCAGGGGAAGGCGCAGACCTGCGGCTTCAGAAATGCAATGCATTTCCGAAGTGCACACGGCTATGTCTGTCTATTTTATTTCCGCCTCCCATCCCTTCGGCAGATATTTCACCGTTGCCCGGATCATGTCTTTTGCGAGTGCTTCCGCCTGTTCTCTGGAGACGTGTTTTCCTTTCATGTTTGGATCTTCCATAAAAGCGTCCACGATCAGCGAAAGATTCGGACGCTCCGCCGCCTGCAGAGTTCTTTCGTAATTGCGGATATGCGGCATGGTCAGCTCCTTTAAGGTTTCCGGCATATTTCCGGCTGTAACCGGGTGGATGCTGTCACGGTCAAATACGGCGTTCGTTTCCACAACGGCGTCAGCCGGGAGATTCGGTATCTGCAGCTGCGTGTTGGGGATGTTCACATTGGAAATCATTCGCCCAAGACCGCAGAGCGCTTTGATCAAAAGAATCCCTTCCTCGCCGGTCGGCGTCAGCTCCAGCTTTTCCTCACCGGTGTACAGGCGACGGCTCTTCTCCATACGTTCTTTGCAGTCCTTTTTGCGCCAGGAAACCGGGGTAAGCCCGAATCTCCAGCCGGAAACCGTTTCCGGATCCTTCAGATACTCATCGCCCGGCATGAATTCGGCAAGGTGGCGGTCGCCCGCGGAGGCGATAGCGCCGTAACGTCTAAAGAGGTCGAATTTGACGCGATGGGTGCAGTTAAAGCTGGAATTCATCCAGCTTGCAACGGAATCCTCAAAGCCCTCTTCATAGTGATGCGCAGCATAATTTTTAAAGACCGGAAACAGATCGATGCCGTGGCAGGATGCTTCTGTAAACCAGGTGAAGTGATTAATACCAACGACATTTACATGGATATCGCTGCGCTTTGCGTTTGTTACATGCAGTTCTTTTTGCAGAATGCCTTTCAGCAGCTCCTGTGTGCCAAACACTTCATGACAGCAGCCAAATGCCTTTATTTCGGGAAAAACATGGTACAGCATCCGCACGCAGAGGCTCATCGGGTTGGAGTAGTTGATCACCCAGGCGTCCGGGGAAAATTCCCGGATCGATTCGGCGATGGTGCGGTACATTGGCAGTGTGCGCAGTGCGCGGATGATGCCGCCCGGTCCGGTCGTGTCGCCTACGGACTGATAAACGCCAAGGCGTTCGGGCATATGTACATCGGATTCCATTTCGTCGAAAGTGCCCGGCAAAATAGATATGACGACAAAATCTGCTTCAATCAACGATTCTCTCAGGCTGCCGCAGGTACGGTAATTCCATTTTCCGACCGCTTCCGGGCGTGTGCGCAGATCATTTCCGATCTTTTCATTTTGCAGCGCGCTTTCTCTGTCAATGTCGTACAGGCGGATTTCGCCGGACAATTGCGGCTCCAGTGCGAGGTCTGTCATAAATGTTCTTGCCCATCCGCGGGAGCCGCCGCCGATGTAGGCAATTTTTAAGTTTTCCATAGTATTGCTTTGAAGGTTGTAGTGCATAGTGATCTCCTTTTTCTGAGTATAAATAGCTACTATCCATGCGGGACTTATTACTAAAAATATTATAGCAAAGAACAGGGATTCTTTGTATAATGAAAATATGAAGAGGGGTGCTTTGAACGGAGCGGGCAGTAACTGATGGTGATATCCATTTGTCGCGTCACGGATTGTTTTGTTGCATTCCGAAAGTACTGCATGTATAATGAACCTATCACGATAGGAAGAGGTTGATGCATATGAAGAAAATGATTTCCTGGAATGTCAACGGGCTGCGCGCCTGCGTACAGAAGGGTTTTTTGGAGTATTTTAAAGAGGCGGATGCAGATATTTTCTGCATACAGGAGAGTAAGCTGCAGGAAGGACAGATTGAGCTTTCTCTTGAAGGGTATCATCAATACTGGAATTATGCGAAGAAAAAAGGCTATTCCGGCACGGCGGTATTCTCAAAGGAAGAGCCGCTTTCGGTGACATACGGCATAGGCATCGAAGAGCACGATCAGGAGGGACGCGTGATCACGTTGGAGTTTGCCGCTTATTATCTTGTGACAGTTTACACGCCCAACTCGCAGAACGAGCTGGCGCGCCTGCCCTACCGTATGGAGTGGGAGGATGCGTTTCTTGCGTATCTGAAGGGGCTGGAACAAAGTAAGCCGGTAATTTTCTGCGGTGATCTGAATGTAGCGCATAAGGAAATTGATTTGAAAAATCCAAAGACAAACCGCAAGAATGCGGGCTTTACGGATGAAGAGCGTGAGAAATTCAGTAAGGTGGTGGAGAGCGGATTTATTGACACTTACCGTTACTTTTACCCGGAGCAGGAGGGGATTTATTCCTGGTGGTCCTACCGGTTCCGCGCGCGGGAGAAGAATGCGGGGTGGCGGATCGATTATTTCTGTGTTTCCGAGTGCCTGAAGGATAAGCTGGTCGACGCCAAAATCCACACGGAAATTATGGGTTCTGACCATTGTCCGGTGGAGCTGCGGGTGGAAGTGTAATGTTCACAGAAAGATATGTGAAGTACAGGGAAGTTGCAGCATAAAGATATGAGAAGCACAGGTGGCATTGCAGCAGAAAGCTATGTGAGGTGCAGCTGGTATTGTACAAAACAATTCGTGAAATGCTGTCGGAGGTGGAGAGAATATATGCAGGAATACACAATTATCCGATCGCGTCGAAAAACGGTCTGCCTTCAGGTAAATGATGAGGGGCGGGTAGTGGTGCGGGCGCCGCTGCGGATGCCGAAACAGCAGATACAGGAGTTCGTGCAGAAGCATGAGAGTTGGATTTTGAAAAAGCAGGAGCTTGCGTGGAAAAACAGCCAGCGTCCTGTAATCACGGATCAGGAGCGCAGGGAAGGGATGGAGGCGGCAAGACGGTATATTCCGCAGCGGGTAGCATACTTTGCACAGCGCATGGACGTTACTTACGGGAGAATCACCATACGCGAACAGAAAACGCGCTGGGGAAGCTGCAGCAGCAAGGGAAACTTAAATTTCAACTGGAAACTGATGCGTATGTCGCCGGAAGCGCTGGATTATGTTGTTGTACATGAGCTTGCGCATCGAAAAGAAATGAATCACTCTGAGCGGTTCTGGGCGATCGTGGAAAAGGAACTGCCCGATTACCGGGAGAGAAGGAAAATGCTGAAAAATCCATCATAAGAAATAATCATAAAAATAAACGCAGAAAACACCTCCGTCTGGAAAATGGACGGAGGTGTTGTGCTTCGAAGAATAAACTATTGGCTTTGCAGCAATTTCATAAGTTCTGCAATCTGTCGGTCTTTTTCTTCGAGCTGCTGTTTATTCTGAGCCAACTGTTGATTTTGCTGTTCAAGCTGTTGCTTGCTCTGCTCGAGCTGCTGATTTTGCTGCTCAAGCTGTTGTCTGTTCTTTTCAAGCTGCATTTTTTTCAGCTCAAGCAATTCCTGTTTCCGGTCGATGTCTTCCTGCATTTCGTCGATCATATATTGCACGGTGTTGCGATCCAATTCACGTAATTCTTCTGAAAATAATCCCATAATATTCTCCACATTCCGGCACATGTCGTAGGCGTGCCTATAGAGCGGCTTGAATTCGGGGTATGCTTCAAGGAGTCTGATGATTTCTTCCGGTTCGTCCATACTAAGGAATGCAAGCCAAGCTTCAAGTTTGCTTTGTATACCTTTATTTTGATGGATTTTTCGGAAGATGTCAAGCGGAATGAACAGGTATTTCTGCAGCAGCTCCAGATTCAGCCCGGAGTCGGATTGCTGTGCGAATCTGTGTACAAACACATCGGGAAACTGGTGAAATTCGGCCGGGCTTTTCTCGAAAAAGACGATGGTAAAAACATCCCGGATATCCCGGTAGCTGAATTTTTTCTTTTCCTGGCTGCGCACGCGTTTATACTGGCGAAGCAGCAGATCTGCCGAATAGCAGGCGCTGCGCTCGCCGGGGAAGGCGTAGCCGATCTTCTGCACTTCGATGTTGACGATACTGCCGTCTTCCAGCTCCGCCACAATATCTGTGACCAGAAGGGATGACTCGTCTGCGATGCGTGTGGTATCATTCGGCAGCACGCACAGGATTTTGATTTTCTGTTCCAGCAAACAGGAGAGAAGATCCTCCAGCCGTTCCGGGGTGCTTTCCGGATTCATGATCTCCTTAAACATAAAGTCATAAAGCATTTTCATACCGTGAACACCAGTGACAAAATTAAGAAATTCTAACTGATGTTCCTTTCGCCAGGATGCAAAGGTGATTTGCAGGTCTTTTCGGCTGCTTATTTCGGACAACACCTCTTCTCTTGTTTTCAGCATCGGAAAATACACCGATAATTTGTTGTTCATATGCACATTCTCCTTTTATCTACTATGAAGATCTGGCCTGTGTGAAGGATTGCAGCAAATCAGAATCCTTATATGATTGCATCGCCTACTTATTATTATGACGGATATCCGGAAATGAAAGACCTTCCGGATGGAGCAGGATTGGCGATTATGGAGTTGCAGGGACAGCAGCATGCATTGGATGCAATTAAAATTCTGAATACGATAGAGTGTACAGAAGAGGAAATGCCGATTTCGTTTGAATATACAACAATCGAACTTCCGGCGCAGAAGGCTCCGGAAGGCGCTGATATGGCTTATAACCGCCTGCTTGCGGATAATCTTGTGCGGAAGGTTACCGGAGCGACAGAGATTCCGGAACGTAAACTGGTGACTATGGAGGATGACCCGGATAATCCGGTACAGATGCATATGCAGCTTGCGGTTCTGGGAGACATTGCGCTGGTAGGAGTTCCGGCGGAAATTTATTGTGAGATCGGACGGGATATGAAAGAAGCTTCTTTACCTGAACATACGATTATCATGGAATTTACCGATGAATACTGCGGATACATTCTGGATAAAGAAAGTGCGGATAAGGATGTATTTCAGTCGTTCAGCAGCGTGAAACCAGGGTCATCGGATGAATTAATTATTAACGGAATGCTTAGTATGGAAAACAGCTACCTTGAGAAGGCAGCAGAATAAGAAAAGGAGGAAAACTATGAATTTAAGAAAAATGATTTTTGTGTTTACGCTGGGGTCTACGCTTGCAGTTGGCGGCGGAATGGCGGCAATGGCAGAGGATGCTCTGACACCGGAACTGGCAGATGTGACTGGCGGACAGATTATGGGTTATAATGATAATGGAGTTTATGCTTTTAAGGGAATCCCATATGGACAGGCAGAAAGATTTGAAGAAGCGGCTCCGGCATCCTGGGAAGGAATTGCCAACTGCCTGACATTGGGAGAGGTTTGCCCACAGGACCGAACACTTGCAGCAGATTATCATACAAATGACGCCGAATTTATTACGCCGGCAGCCAACGATATGGTTGGAAGTGAAGAAAGTTGTCTTAACCTAAATGTGTGGACAAATGAAATGAATCCAGAGGCTGGAAAACCGGTTGTTGTATTTATGCATGGTGGTGGATTGTCTAATGGGTCTTCGGGAGAACTGGCGGTATATGATGGAGCAAATTTTGCGGCAACAACAGATGCGGTATTTGTCAGCGTAAATATGCGGTTGAATTATCTTGGATTTTTGGACGTTTCAGCTTATGGCGATGAAACTTACAAAAATTCCGGCAACCTGGGTTTAACAGATATGGTATTATCTTTACAATGGGTGCAGGATAATATAAGCACTTTTGGGGGCGACCCGGAAAATGTTACCATATATGGACAATCGGGCGGTGGAACAAAAGTGACATCTCTTGCTTCTCTTCCTTCGGCAGAAGGGTTGTTTAATCGCGTAGCGATTGTGAGCGGAGGATATACTACAAATACGCAGGATGCCCAGAAAGAAGAAACAGCTAAACTGGTTGAATATCTTGGTCTGACTGAAGAAGATGATGTGATTGGTACGCTGAAAGCGATGACTTATGAAGAGCTGTTTGATGCCTGCCGGGCAGCGGAGGTATCTGTGGGGGCACAGATAGATGGAGATTATTTCCCGGCCCCCTGGTATAATCCGGAGACGGGAGAAATGAATGAGTATGCCAAAGAGCGCGAGTATTTGATAAGTTCTGCATTTTCTGAGATGATAACCAGCGGGCAGCATCTTTTGCTGGATGAACGTTATCATGGTGAAATCGATATGAATTATTATCGCCCCGATATGACTGAAGAGTGGAAAGAGACGATGCTTGCCGATGCGTTTGGGGATAAAAAGGAAGCAGTTCTGGAAGCTTTTTCAGAAGCTTTTCCGCAGCATGATACTATAGATGCGCTTTGGTATACCAACCGTTCGAGCAGCCTGGAAAAATCATTAGCGTGCGCGGATAACGGCGTAACCGTTTATAATTGTGTAATAGCTTATAATGTTCCTTTTATGGGTGGCGTTACAATGTGGCACAGTGGTGATATTGGATTCTGGTTTAACAGCATGGACCGGATTGAGTACCAGATAAAAGGTGATGAGGAAAATGCGCATAAGGTAGCAGAAGCAATGTCTTCTGCACTGGCAACATTTGTTGCTACAGGTAATCCAAGCACAGCTGAACTGGAATGGAGCCCGTATACGGAAGAAACACCGGTTACAATGGTGTTTGATTCTGAAAGCTACCAAAAAGAAAATTTAGATACTGAGCTGCTGAATTTGATTTATGGAGAAGAATAACGTGGGTAAAAATTCGTTACGGGTAACATCGGCACAGAAAGTACGGATCAGACTGCGTATACATAATTAATAAAGCTGCCGGTTCAGATTACTGGAAAAGCTGAACCGGCAGCTTTGACGCAGAACGCATGTTGAAAAATGTCTGGAAGGGAGATGAGAGGATGAGCTATTTGGTAATTGATATTGGCGGGACATTTACAAAATATGCAATTATGGATAGCGACGGAAAGTTTTGTTTAAGAGATAAAATATTCACAGTGCAGGATACGCAGGAACATTTTATTGATATGCTGGTTAATATTTATGATAAAAATGCTTCCGGAGTAGAGGGCATAGCGATAAGCGCGGCTGGAATTATTGACAGTGATACGGGCTATATGCATACAGGAGGATCTGTTTTTTGCGTATCGGAGCTTGATATTGCAAATATATTAAAGGAACGCTGCCGGATACCGGTTACTGTAGAGAACGATGCCAGATGTGCAGCTCTGGCGGAAGTCTGGAAGGGAACTCTTGCAGATTGCCAGAATGCGATAGTAGTAATTTGCGGGACGGCAATCGGGGGAGCAGTGATACTGAACCGTAAGGTCCTGTGCGGGAAAAGTCATATCGCAGGCGAGTTTAGCTACATATTAACAGATAACTGCATAGATTCGGAAAAAACAGTGGCAGTGACTTGCGGAGTGCCGGCTTTGATTCATATGGTAGCCTGCGAAACCGATATTCCGGAGGAGGAACTTGATGGCGAAAAAGTATTTTCGCTGGCAGATGCCGGAAACACGAAAGTTCTGGAATGCGTCCGAAAATATGCAAGCCGTCTTGCTGTCCAGATAACAAATTATCAGTTTATGTTTGACCCGGAAAGGGTTGCAATAGGAGGCGGAATCAGCGCTCAGCCGCTGTTTATAGAACTGCTGGAAGAGGAACTTGAAAAAATAAACAAAATTTTCCCGAACGGACATGTACATAGTCTGCCGGTTCCGCAGGTGACTGCCTGCAGATTTTTCAATGATGCAAATTTACTGGGTGCACTTTATCATCATCTGACAAAGGTAAAGGAGAAAAGTAATGTTTCCGGATAATT
>CABRSG010000109.1 GCA_902473545.1 uncultured Lachnospiraceae bacterium
GTATTTTCGGATGCTTTAAGAGCCCACGTGCAATCCAAAGGCGCTGCCGCTGTCCGCCCGAAAGATTGCTGCCGCCCTGCTCCAGCATCGTCTCATATTGTTCCGGGAAGATTTTAATAAATTCCTCCGCATGAGCGGTTCTGCACGCCCACACAAGCTCCTCCTGGCTGGCGTCCTCGTTTCCCCAGCGCAGGTTTTCCGCAATGCTGCCGGAAAACAGTGTGTTTTTCTGCAGCACCACCGCTACGCCCGCGCGCAGCTTTTCCATCGACCATTCGCGCACATCCGTGCCGTCCACCAGCACGCTTCCCCTGTCCGCATCGTACAGACGCGGAATTAACGAGATCAATGTGGTCTTTCCGCTGCCTGTGGAGCCGATGATGCCGACCAGCTCCCCATGACGGATCTTCAGATTTATGTTTTTCAGCACATTCTCACGGTTCTGCTTAAAATAGCGGAACGATACATCGCGAAACTCAATGTCTCCGCGCTGAAGCGTTTTCTCCTTCCGAGAAGCCTGCGCATCATTTAATGTGATTTCCGCCTCCAGAACCTCCGTGATGCGCCGGTCGGACGCCGCCGCGCGCGTTCCCTGCAGAATGATGTTTGCCAGGAAATTCAGCGCCGTCAGGATCTGCGACAGATAGGTGATAAATGCCGTCAGCGTGCCGACCTGCATATTCCCGATCATAATCTGCCTGCCCGCGATCCATACCACAGCAAGCGTCGTCACATTAACCGCCAGTGCGGAAACCGGCTGCATCAGGATCATCATCTTCAGCGCACGAATGCTCTTCTCCGTCAGCTCTTCGTTCACGCCGGAGAATTTTTCTTTTTCATATTCCTCGCGGACGAACGATTTGATTACCCGCTCGTTTGTGATCGTCTCGTTGATCCGGTTGTTCATGGCGTCCAACCGGTTCTGCATGACTGTGTAGCGCGGGGACGCCGTTTTGATGATCGCAAAAATAGCGATCGCCAGCAGCGGAATTACGACACAGATCACGGCTGCCAGAAGCGGATTTAAAGCAAAGGACATGCAGACGCCGCCGATCAGCATGACCGGACTGCGGAAGCAGCCGCGCATCAGCGTCTGAATGAAATTCTGGATCTGCGTAATATCGTTGGTGATGCGCGTGATCAGCGAACCGGTGGAAAAATCGTCAATGTTGGCAAACGAAAATTTCTGGATGCGCACAAACGTCTGCATCCGTACATCCGCGGCGACGCGCGCCGCCCCCTTGATCGCAAAATGAGCGCCCAGCACGCCAGCCGCCAGCATCACAAGCGCCAGCAGGATCATATAGCCTCCATTGCGCAAAATATACGGAATGTCTCCGTTTGCCGCTCCCTTATCAATGATATTTGCATTCAGATACGGCAGGATAAACTCGCCGCACGCCTCGATAATCATAAAAAAAGGACCTAAAATAAAACAATATAAATTCTTTCGGATCGCATTTCCATACTTCTTCATGTACTACCTCTGTCACTTAAAAACTCCGTCTATTTTTCCTTATCATACCATTTTGCTTTTTATTTGTCAAGGTACCTAATGTTTTGTATCAAGGAATCTTCTATCAACGAGCAGGCTGCTTATTTTATTCACATGACAAGCGGGGCGTAATCAGGCTTTTTCGCCTGTTACGCCCCGCTTCCCGAACAGTGTCACTCTACCGGACAGCACGTCCCTCCTGAACCAGTCCTCCGATAATTACATCTGGCTCTGTTCAGGACGCTATGTATGTCATCAGTTCCGGATACATGTCCTTATTATCCCTGATCAGCCATCGTTTAAAAGCCGCAAACGGTGAGCTATTTTCTAATTGCTGCTTTATCAGGTATTTCAGATCCTCTTTTTCGTCATCCTCCGCTTCCCGGTATTCCCGGACATATTCCTTAAATTCTGAAAGTTCTTTTCTCAAAATCCTTCTGAGAATTTTCGCTTCCATTCTTTTCTGCGGCGTAGAACCATAATATACTTCCTGCAGCAGCTTAATTGTATTCATAATTTCTTCATTGAAAATCAGCGGTTCAAAAAGCAGTTGCTCTTCTGTTCCAAAATAACCCTTTTTCCGAAATGCTATCATTTCCTCTACATTTTCTTTTGTACAGTCTACAATAGGCTCATACTTTCCTAGTTTCGTATTGTTGCAATGCGCACACGCTAAAAAAAGATTATTCCAATCGTATTTCAAATCCCGGTCTCCCCGATGTGCATGCAGATGTTCTATCTGGTAAGAAGTGACCTGCTTATTTTCACAGATATAACATTTTCCATGAAACATTTCCCGCAACGCCCGGTTCACCTCCGATGTATTATACATATCATTTTTCTCTTTCGCTCTTTGCAGGGATTCCATCGCCTTCTGCGCTTTCTCTGTTACTTTCCGTTCTACTCTTATCATAAGCGCCTGCCTTCTATCTCCTCAAATTTCTCCCATGCTTCCTGCGATAATCCTCTGGGAATATTTTTAAGTTCTATGCGGAGTTTTGCCCGCTCTGCCCGCTCTTCTTCCGTTAAATCTTCCTTTTTTGCCAGATATCCATAGCGGTCAATCTTGCTCTTCAATTCTTCTCCGTACTCGTCAGCTTCAAAATATCCGTCTGCAAGTCCTTCCGAAGAATACAGAAATAAATCTTCCAATTCCACACAGCGCTCCAGATCATAAGCCTTCGCATTAGAAACCGAATTAAGGATATACGGTGAATGTGTTGTAACAATAAACTGGATTCTCGGAAAAAACTCCGTCAGAAACGGCAGGATTTTCTTTTGCAGTTCAATGTGCAGATGCGTTTCAAGCTCATCAATTAACACAATTCCTTCCGCATCATATTCGCTCAGTCCGTCTCCAAGCAGCCAGTTTCTGTCCATCCTCAGAATCAGATCTGAAACAATATGAATCACTGAAGAATACCCATCCGAAAGCTCATCAAAGCCAAACGGATTTCTGCCGTCTTCATGAATCTTGAAATCATACTCCTTATAATCATATTCCAGAGTAAGCGTATCATCGTCAAGCAAAACGCGCAATGCTTTTACAAACCGGTCAAACCATTTCTGAATCCTGTCCGCATTTGCCATATCTCCTTCGTTTCTCGCGTACGCCTGCTGCGTCTTCAGGTGAATCATATATTTATGCAGAAACTGTCCCGGCTGCGAATAGATATCATAAGCATCACTCAGTCTGATATCCTCCACGCCGCGCGCACGGATAATCTGTGTTTTTCTGTTCGCCGGAAAGAAAGCGGTTATAAATCGTCCCTGCGCATATAACGCATCCAGTGCTTCTGCGTTATTAAATGTAACCTCTATTCCATCCTTAAATTCTTTAACCCATTTAGAATAACGCTGATACTCTTTTTCAGCCTCAAACCGCTCTGCCTCTGTCCCGGCCTGCTTCAGCTTTTTCTCTGCGTCCTGAAGCCATTGTACATACTCACTTTCCAGCTTCGCCAATTCCCCTCTATTAATTGCATTTAGATATTTTTGCAGCGCCAGAAGCAGCGATGTTTTCCCGGAACCGTTTTTACCGGTTATCATTAAATGCTGCCGTTTCTCTGGATCCAGGGATATCGTTATATCTGATAAATGCCTTAATTTCTCAATCTTAATTTCTGTAATATAATGCTCCATTTTGTATCTCCTTCCGAAAAGGTATGATTTCATTATATTTCACATTCCAGAGCAATTCAATACCCGGTCAAAAAAAGGACCGAAAGCTCCTGTCTGCATCATCTTTTTAGCGTTGCGGTCAGATTCTCGTATCCGGGAGCCCGCAGAACGCGTCCATCGGACTAATGCCCTTAAACGCGCTTTCTCGCTCCGGCGCCCAACCTGGCATCCGCCCTTTTTCAGGTAGCGATCGGCCGCGGAATCGCTATCATTCCACGCTATGCAAAAAAATTTGCCTCAGATAATATTTTCACCATCGGTATTTCCAACGATGCCTGCCGCTTTCATAAATATCTCTACTACAATCAAAGCATTAAAAACGGTGCCGCAAAACTCTTTTTCGCAGAATTCTGCAGCACCTACCCGACTGATATTTAGATATATAACTTTGTAAATCGGCTTATTCCTGCGTGTCCCAGAACGGCTTCATAAAATCGATCTGCACATAATCGATCACGGCTGTCTTATAGGGTGTCTGCAGCCAGCACTCTGTCTGCTCTTTGCACGGATATACATTCGTGGTGATACAGTGCTTGCCGTGATCGATGTACACCTCCACGCAGCTCCGGTCCACCAGAATGCAGATATCAAGCTTTGCACCCTCCATCCGGATCGGACAATTCATTTTCCCCCTCTCGTAACAATCTCCCGCGCTCTTATCTACCGACACGATCTGCCCAATCATATCCACAGAAATCATAGTATATTGATGATCTTTCCCCAACACACAGATTTCCAGATTTCTGGATTCCACTTTCTCCACATCCAGCATCAGGCGCAGTCGGTAACTGCGGTTTTCCGCCACCGGAAGGTACTTTCTTTTTGTGCCTACCTCCAGCATCTGATAGGCTATTTTCCGGCATACAAGTTCATCAATTTCCTCTACCGGGTACATGCAGAGATTCCAGTCTTTGTCCAGAGAAACCTTTCTCGGAATGCTCAGGGTCCCTCTCCAGTTTTCGCTGCTGGTGGGGCCCCAGTCCCTGCACCACGGCATCCAGAGCCAGCCATTTTGCCATGCCATCAAAATACGGTTTCCTCTTGCGTCAAGAAAGGACTGCGGCGCATAATAGTCAAATCCCACATCCATATTTCCGATTTTTTCTATCGTGTAACGGCAGTTGTCAAAATCCATTTCGCCCACACAGTAAAGTGCCTTGTTATACTCAGGGTGATTCATAGGCGAGCAAGTCAAAACCCATTTGCCGTCCAGGAAAAACAGATCCGGACATTCAAACATGGTCCCCAACTTTCCATTGGATTTCAGCACTGCGCCGCGGTATTTCCAATGATACAAATCCTCCGATTCATACAGAAATACTCTTCCGTCGCCATCCTTCGCAGTACCATTTACCGTTCCGCCTACAACCATATACCATTTTCCGTTCCAGCAGAAAACTTTCGGATCTCTGAAATCTGCCGAAGCTCCCTCGGGCGGTCCGCCGATTACCGGATTGCCCTCAAATTTCTCAAAATGACTGCCGTCACAGGAGGTTACCAGGCACTGGCTTTGTCTCACTTCCCCATCAATAATCGTTGTTGCCGTATAAAACAGATATAAAATCCCATCTTTCTCCACCGCACTTCCGGAAAAGCATCCTCCCTCCGGGTGACAGTCATAGTCTCTGTCCGGGGTCAGTGCAATCGGCATATCCTTCCAGTGAACCATATCCTCACTTATCGCATGACCCCAATGCATAGACGCCCAATCACAGTTGTTGGGATTATACTGATAGAATAAGTGATACCATCCCTTATAATAAATGAGGCCGTTGGGATCATTCATCCATGCAGTCGGCGGTGTAAAGTGATACAGGGGGCGCCATATCTTTTCC
Source organism: uncultured Lachnospiraceae bacterium (assembly GCA_902473545.1). GTDB lineage: Bacteria > Bacillota > Clostridia > Lachnospirales > Lachnospiraceae > Marvinbryantia. The sequence continues at coordinate 5,512 of CABRSG010000109.1, forward strand.
CCTTCCATGCGTGGTTGTATACCAGTTAATCTGTCTTTCCCCATACTATTCTACCTTTATATCATCAATATTTCCATAGAGTACCTTCAGTTCCTTTTTCACCTGGCCGTCACTGCCTGCTGTCTGATGATAGATGCCCCAGCCCTTTCCGTTAATCCAGAAAGTTCTGTAATCCTTCTGATTGATCACCGGTGCAAAGGACATTGTCTTATGGACCATATCACACTGATACCCTGCCAGCTCCGGAATCAGAGAAAAGCTTGACATCGGGCGGATATAGTGATGGCCTGCTTCTGTCTCGCTCCACGGGCATCTCTTGTATCCGTCATAGCGGTCGCGAATTGCCTTAATGATTGTAAAAGCTTCTTCAATCATACCCTCTTTTACCATGGTAACCGCAACCTGATACTCTACGCCTGTCCACACCTCATCACAATATGCAAATGGGAAGCGCGGTCTGCCGCCCTTTGGCCAGGAGCAGAGAACCAGTCCCGCCTCATCGTTCAGCGCATACGTCCTCTGTACATTCGGGACATCATCCATGCACTCCTTGAAATTATATTTATATATAGATTCCAGCGCCTTCTTCACATGCTCCTTTGGAAGCACATAGCCAAGGCCTGCCGTCTGTGCCATAAACTGTCCCAGAAGCTGATCGGTCAGGCAGCCTTGTCCGTACTGATAGCGATACGCATCTACATCCTCCAGTTCCTGAATATAATACTCCCCATTAAAGAGCTTTTCATCCACCAGCGGAGCCGCTTTCTCATACAGTGCGCGGTATTTTTCAGCCGTCTCTGTTTTACCCAGATATTCTGCCATTTCTGCTACGCCCTTGATCGCTCCCAGATAAATGGTATTGGTCATGGTATTCGGACCATAGAACTCAATATCATATGTTACATGCATCTTACCGTCCAGCACGCCGTCTCCGTCCGTATCCCATTCCTTAACGGAATATTCAAGAGCCTTCATCATATTGTCCCAGATTCCTCTGAGGAATTCGTCATCGCCGGTATATTTCCACTCGCGGTAAACTCTCAGAATCGAGCCAAATTCCCCATCGCACGCCGGAATCATATCCCATCTGCTCTCGCCGAGGCACTTTCTTGCGCGGAAAGGCATACAGCCGTCTTCATCCAGCTCCACATTGAATTCCACATTGCGCATGGTAATCTCCAGCTCCGGAAACAGATTTGCTACCGCAGTCGCATAATTCCACACATGGTTTACATTTCCCTGACCGCATCCAACATAATCACGGATACCCTCCCAGCCGAGGAAATTGCCGTTTTCAATGCGGAAGCAGCAATGGCTCTTCATAGACATGATATTGGAAGCCACAGCATCGATCACATACATCGGAAGCGTCGTATCAAACAGCGCATTCTCAAATGCCTTTGACATGCCTTCCAGATAGTCTTTCTTTTCCACCACATAGCGGCTGACATCCCACGCATCCCTAAACAGGGTTGCGTAATAGTTGCGGATGCTGTCATATCCGCCCTTTGCATACCGCTCCAGGTCGGCATCGTACTCGATCCAGCCCTTCGGACGGTTCGGAAAATACCAGGATATCAAAAACTCAAACTCCTTCTCCTCATTTGGTCCGATCGTCTCATAACTGCTGACAGAACTGATTCTCTCTTTCAGATTGAGGAAACTGAAATCGTAATGTGACAGAAGATCACAGCCCTTTGCCTCAATTTCTTCCTCTTCCGTAAGTTTGCCGTCCTCCGTAAAGTCATCCCAGAAGTCCTGCGCATTATCCGTCCACTGTCCATGCAGCCATTTTTTATGCGTGATCCCATTCTTGTTGGTAGTCGCGATCGACATGGAACCAAACTTCATATCGGTTTCTTTCAGATTCTTTGCAGTATAATACCAGCCTTTCAGCTCTCCTTCCTCCCGGTACTCATTTTCCACCTGGTCAACCAGTTTTACATTGTTAAATACATCATATCCGTCAAATCCAACCACATTTGCCAGCGTTCCCACTACAGAAACATCAATCGGCCGGTTTGTCGGATTACTGATTTTATATTTGATAATAGCCGTCGGTATACCGGAATTGTCCGCATCAAGCGGAATGAAGGGCGTATACGCTTCCATGCGCACCTTCAGCGGCACCTTACTGTCCTCCAGATCTACATACACAAAGGGCTGTTTTCCTACCATTTTCGATTTTTCAAATCTCGGAATTCCCGCCAGCTCTCCGTTTAAAAAACCGTGTGATTTGTAATACGGCGGTTTAATTTTCGATTCCAGAATTCTGGCAACCGGTTCTTTTCCCTCTTCCTTTGCCCAGATTGCAAAGAAAGAAAACGGCACAAACTGTCCCTT
>CABRSG010000110.1 GCA_902473545.1 uncultured Lachnospiraceae bacterium
GCAGTCTTAGCTCCGCAAGGAGCGGAACCGGAGCCTCAAAGAGGCGACGACTGCGCATGTGAGTGGAGTGCTGCGAATAACAGTACTATTCGCATCTCTTCAGGGCGACACTGCGCCGTAGATCTCCATCGGCACATAGGCGCGCACATAGATACCCTCCGCGCGGTATTCCTCCTCCAGAAGCTGCCCGTGTTTGCGGATGAGCTGAATCAGTCCGGCGTTATTGTAAGAATACAGGCGCTCGATCAGCACGTTTCGTTCATTTAAAATTTCTTCGAGAAGCGCTTTCAGCTCCTCCAGATTTGCTCCGTATTTCGCGGACACCGGCAGCACATGATCTGCCCGACGGTCGCGCAGCGCTTCCTCCGGCAGTGTTTTGTCCTGCTTGTTGAACAGCGTGACCATCGTCTTACCGGAAACGCCGAGGTTTTTCAATGTCTCATAAACCACAAGCATCTGCTGCTCCGCCTGCGGGTTGGAGGCGTCCACCACATGCAGAATAATATCGGCATATTTCGCCTCCTCCAGCGTGCTTCGGAACGCGTCGATCAGATGATGCGGCAGCTTTCGGATAAAGCCGACCGTGTCCGTCAGCAGCATTTCCTGTCCGGACGGAAGCTCCAGCACGCGCGTGGTCGGATCGAGCGTCGCAAACAGCTTGTCCTCCTCCAGCACCTGCGCCCCGGTAAGCGTATTTAAAAGCGTCGATTTTCCCGCATTGGTATAGCCGACGATCGCCGCCACCGGCGTCTGCTGGCGGCTCCGTCTGCTTCTTGTAACCTCTCGGTGGCGCTTCACCTCCGCCAGCTCGCGGTTTAACTGTGCGATGCGGTCCTTGATCAGACGGCGGTCCATCTCCAGCTTTTTCTCACCCGGACCTCTGGTGCCGATGCCGCCGCCGAGACGGGACAGGGAATTGCGCAGTCCAACCAGACGTGCCTGGCGGTACTTTAGCTGCGCCAGCTCCACCTGGATTTTTCCCTCGCTGGTGGAGGCGCGCGCCGCGAAAATATCCAGAATGATCAGCGTCCGGTCCATCACCTTCATATCCAGTTCCTGCTGCAGATTATGAAGCTGGGCGGGCGAAAGCTCGTCGTCGCAGATCACGGCGTCCGCCTCCAGCGCGTAAGCCATCTCTTTTACTTCCTCTATTTTTCCTTTTCCGATGTAGGTGCCCGGATGGATCTGTTCGCGGTTCTGGATCATCTTTCCGACCGTAACCGCGCCCGCCGTCTTTGCAAGCTCCTCCAGCTCCGCCAGCGACTGCTCCGTATCATCGGTCTCCGTCACGCTGACGCCAAGTAAAATAACCCGTTCTTCGGGTGTTTCGATTTCAAATCCAGTCATGAAACGCTCCTTATCTTGTACTGAGAAAATCGTATTCTTTCTTTCCTTTGGCATCGTCCGGGTACAGCTCCATGAATTGTGCCGCGATTGCTTTTGCCGTCTCAAAGTCATGCTTGCGCTCATAAGCAACGATTTCATTATAGAGAAGATCGCGCTTTGCGCTCTCGCTTCCCTCCAGCGCAAGCCCGGTTTCCGCCGCCGATACCGCCGCGTCGTAGTTTTCATCTGCAAGCTCGCACAGCACAATGCCGTTGTAAGCCGCTGCTTCCTCGCCGTACTCCGCAATATACTGCTGATACACATTGCGCGCATGAACGCTGTCGTCCAGCGCAAGATATACCTCTCCCATCAGCATCATCGCCTCTTTATGCTTTGCCTCGGCAGGTTTCGACAGCATTTCCTGGGCCTTTGCGTAATCGCCCAGATAAAAATAAATGCTGCCCTTCTGATAATAGTCTTCCATATCTTCGTTTGGAATATTTAACGCTTTCTGCAAATATTCATCTCCGACCGCTGACTGGCTCTGCTCCTCATACTGTTTATAGATATCCAAAAACAGCCCGTAATCCTCCGGCGTCAGCAGTGATGCCGCGTCAAAATCCGCCTTCGCCAGCTCCGGTTCGCCAAGCTTTAAAAAGGCTGCGCCGCGCATATAATAAGCGTCTGCGTTTTCCCCAAGCTCCAGAATCCGGCTGCAGGTGTTTTTTACCCCCTCAAAATCCGCCGTCTTAAACTGACACGCCGCCTCGTAAAGACTGATGTCAGTTTTCGTCTCCGGCATTTTTTCATCGCAGAGATTATACGCATTTTCAAACGCAGTAATCGCATTCTGATAATCCGCCTGCTCCATATAGCTGATGCCCTCATTGCGCGCAAGCTCCACCTCAGAAGGTCCTTTGTCTCTGCATCCGGCAAGCAGCACGCACATCGAAAGCACCGCCGCCAGTTTATAAAAACGAATTCTCATCGCTGATTCCTCCCCTGCTGCATTTTCAGATATCCCTGTTCTCTCCGGCTTCAGGATCTCCATGCCGGAAACCCACAGGACCTGCCCCGGCAGCTCCTTTCGGATGCACGGCAACAAAAATGACTGCCGCAGTTTCCTGTGACAGCCATATCATACCATATTTTCCGCTTCTTTCAAACCCTTTTATTTTCCGCGAGCAACGAGCCAAGCGGACATGCCTGCATGTCCATTTGGCAACTGCCGCGAGGGTCAAATACCTCGAGGCTTTACTGCGAGGTATTTGACTTTCCGCGCACACGCTCAAATTCATCAAGAATGGATTTATCCGGCGCCGGGGTAAGAAGGCTTACCGCAATAATCGCAGCGAGCGCTACCAGGAATGCCGGAAGCAGCTCATAGATATTCCAGGCGCCGCCAAGCGGACGCACAAGATACTTCCACACAAAAATCATCACACCGCCTGCTATCATTCCCGCAAGCGCGCCGTATTTGTTGGAACGCTTCCAGAACAGTGCCGCAAGCACTACCGGACCGAAGGAAGCGCCGAAGCCCGCCCACGCAAAGGATACGATGCCAAACACAGAGCTGTTCGGATCTTTCGCCAGAAAAACACCGATCACCGCGATCACAAGCAATGTGATTCTCGCCGCCAGCATTCCGCTTTTGTCATCTTTTCCCAGACGCTCTCCGAGAAGGTCAGAGGACACTGCCGAGGATGCCGCCAGGAGCTGCGAATCCGCCGTAGACATGGTAGACGCCAGGATTCCCGCAAGTATCACGCCCGCCAGCAGCGCCGGAATCACACCGTACTGACTGAGCAGATCCGCGATTTTTACAATAATCGTCTCGGAATTAGAGCCTTCCAGAACCTCCAGCGCGCCAACCTTGCTCATTGTGTAACCGATAATACCGATTCCAACGCCCACTGCAAGTGAAATCACCACCCAGATGCTTGCCACCCTGCGGGACAGAGACAATTTGTTTTCGTCCTCAATCGCCATAAAGCGAAGCAGAATGTGCGGCATTCCAAAATAACCAAGCCCCCATGCCAGCATGGAGAAGATGGTAATCGTCCCATAAGGGCCTGCAGTCTGTGTGACCGGATCATAGGTCTGCGTGAAGGATAAATAGCCCGGCAGTGCTCTTGCATTCTCCGCAACCGCGCCGAAACCGCCTGCCACACTCACGCCAAATACCAGCACGACAACCAGCGCAATGGACATAATAATACTCTGCACAAAGTCTGTGGTGGATGCCGCAAGAAAGCCGCCGAGCATGGTATAGCCCACAATAACGACTGCACTGACCACCATCGCCGTGAAGTAATCCACGCCAAACAGACTGGAAAACAGCTTTCCGCATGCCGCAAAACCGGAGGCTGTATACGGAATAAAGAAAATAACAATAATAATTGCGGAAATCACCAGCAGCGCGCTTTTATCGTGATAACGATTCTTAAAAAACTGCGGCAGCGTGATAGAGTTCCCTGCTACATGAGAGTAACGGCGCAGACGCTTTGCCACTACAAGCCAGTTGATATAAGTACCAATCGCCAGACCAATCGCTGTCCATCCAGCGTCCGCAACGCCGGTGAGATACGCAACGCCCGGCAGCCCCATCAGCAGCCAGCTGCTCATGTCCGATGCCTCAGCGCTCATCGCTGTGACAAATGGCCCCAACTTTCTTCCTCCCAGATAAAAGTCATCCGTGTTTTTGTTCTGCTTCGAACAGCGATAGCCTATGTAAAGCACCATCGCCAGATACGCGACTATCGCAATCAATATACAAATTTTCGCTGTTGTCATAATCTTTCTCCTCCCTCTGGCAGCCACCCGGCTGTCTATATTGTGAGAGTATAACACAGCGTTTCCTGTACCGCAAGTAGAACGAAGTTCAGACCAAATTCTATACTGTTTTTCATATTATCTTCATCTTTTCCTTTATTTAAAGTGTTTTTTGACAAGACGAAATAAAAAATATTTATTATACGAAATTGTATTTTTTGTAATACACGCGCAAAGCGAATGACAACGGCTATTTTCCTGTAAGCCTTTCCGGTATCCCAAGCTCCTTCATCAGCTTTCTGCGGTAGACCTGATCCTCCGCTGCCCTCTGCAGATCCTCTGTGCGTCCGCTCTCCAGCAAAACACTTACCAGATTTCCCATAATCGTTTCGCCTCGCCTGATCCCGCGTCTCTCGCCACGCCTTTCTCCACGCTTTTCTCCACGTTTTTCTCCAAGCTTTTCCCTTGCTGCAAATTCCTCTTCCAGTTTCTCCGCATATATTTCCTCATATAATTCCTTCAGCGCCTCACACATTTCTTCCTCCTTCATTCTCTCCCGGTTTGCCCGAATGATAATGTCCATCATTGACTGATAATCCACAGAATCCCGGTGTTTTTCGTAATCTCTGAGTACCATTTTAAGCTCTCCGGCATCCAGATCTCCCCGCAGGACGTACAGCCACAGATATTTTTCCGGATTCAGCCTGCGACTGACAATAATCTGTACCGGAAATCGGCTGCCTTCTAAATAATAAATTCCCGCCTCCTCCTTTTTCACCCGGATACCATACTGTTTCGCCAGATGACGTACCAGCTTTACCGGATAACTGCTGCACACGAAGGTAATGGTAACCTCTGCCGGGTCAATTTCCAGTACCCGCCGCACATCCCCTATATAAAAGCACGCATAACCGTATACCTTATAAAAGTCGTTACAATTTAATTTGTCTGACGGTCCTTTATATTCTACTATATTGTGTTTTCTGAAAATCCTTCCGATGCTGTTTTGCATCTCATTTTCCGGATTATTCCTCGTAATCAGAACATCGATCTGTCTGGGTTTCGTCCCCAGATTATATTCCCTTTGTATCTGCAGGCTGCACTGCTCTTTTTCCTCCATTGCTTTTAAAGCTGCGAAAAAAGCCGGGTGCCACTGCAGCGCTCTCTTCCGTCCCATTTACGCGCTCCCTTTCGTCTCTGTTTTTTTGAGGGCGGCACGCTTCCGTTCTGCGCTCCCGCATCCCCCATAGCGGTACGTTCATTCCTGTAATAATGGCGAGATGCCAGAACTGTTACAAATGTTTTAGAGTTATTTTGATGATAACATATTCTTTTTGAAATGTCAATTATATTTTTTGTTTTTAAAATCATTTTTTATATTTCTCTTTTTGATTATAAATCTCTTTATCCGGTAACACACCGAACAGGACCAGGGGAACCAGAAAGAGTACGACACCTCTGTGCATCCCTTCCCCGGTTTACACCCGGAAATCCGCCAGCAGCATCGGAAGCATCCTCTGCGAATAGCTGCGCAAAGAGTATTCGCCGCCCGATATGCACCAATCGTAAAGGAAGGAGCGCTCGCAGAGCGCATAAATTTTTACAATTTCTCCCGCCGAAACATCTGAACGGAGTTCTCCCCGTTCCTGCCCCTCCGATATGATCTGGCGGAGCAGCCGGTAATACAGACGATTGCGGTCAAGCAGAGATTTTTCACCGCGCGTAATGAGCTGCGTGGACAAAAGCCTCGCCAGCAGGTCAATGGATATACTGTCCTCTATCATCGTGAACAATTCATTATTCAAGTAGATCAGCTTTTCAAAGCTGTCCATGCTGTCATCCATCTGATCCAGCAGCTCCTCGTATTTTTCGTCAAACAGATATGCAAGCGTGCTTAAAAGAGCGTCCTTGCCGCTGAAGTAATGATAGAAGGAGCCTTTCGAGGTCTGCGCCGCACGGATAATTTCATCAACCGTAGTATCCTCATATCCCTGTTCATAGAAAAGCTTCCATGCCGCCGCTATGATTTTTCCTTTCGTGTTTCTCGTCTGTGTCTTTCGCATAATATCCCCCGTTTCTTTCTTTTCATTATGCCAAAAATACGCGCAATGTCAATCATCTTCACGCCCGGATTGACATTTTCTTTTTTTCGATACATAATGAAAAAACATAGAGTGTACAAAGGAGCGTAACAGAAATGCCAAAAAATCCCCTTCTCATTAATCGTTTTGCCTGTCGGCGGGATGGCCTGACCATCCGCGGAACGCTATATCGTCCGGCAGCGCAAAAAGCAGCAGAAAACCGCAACGCCGGCGTATCCTCCAACGGTACAGCCCATGCAGATGTGCGTGTCCGCACATCGCAAAAGCTGCCCATTGCGATTTTAAGCCACGGCTTTATGGCAAACCAGAAAATGATGACAGCCTACGCAAGGACAGTCGCTGCCATGGGATATGCCGCTTTCACTTTTGACTTCTGCGGCGGATGTATCATTGGAAAAAGCGACGGAAAGACTACGGAAATGTCTGTGCTTACAGAAATGAAGGATTTGGAGGCAGTGATTGCCTTTGCCGCAGGACAGCCCTTCACAGACGCAGCAAATATCACGCTGATCGGCGCAAGCCAGGGCGGATTTGTATCGGCACTGACGGCAGCAAAATACAAAGAAAAGATTGCAAAGCTGGTTCTTTTTTATCCCGCACTGTGCATTCCGGACGACGCCCGAAAAGGGCATATGATGTTCGCAAAATTTGATCCGCAGCAGATCCCTCCTATTATCCGCTGCGGTCCCATGAAGCTCGGGCGCATTTACCCGGAAGACGTACTGCCGCTCGATCCGTTCACGGATATTGCCCCCTACAAAGGACCGGTTCTGATTCTGCACGGAACGGACGACGCCGTTGTAAATATTTCCTACGCCAGAAGAGCGGCGGAATGCTATGCCAACTGCCGTCTTGTGGAAATTCCAAACGCAAAGCATGGTTTTTCCAATGCCGACGACCGGATAGCGCTCCCGCATCTGCGAAATTTTTTGTAAAATACATAGGATTGCTTCGGCGTCATAGCCTTGCGGTAGGTACTGATGATCTCGTGGTCTGCAGTGTATAAATAAAGCACAAGAACACTCAGGGAGGTGTCAAAATTCTCATTCCCGATAGTTTACCAAACCGCGGCATAAATTGGTATATGGAATTGTAAAAAAGCCTTCTCCGCCGTACAAGATGGCAGAAAAGGCTTCTTTCTATTTTATCTTTTTCATACACACCATATAGGAATCGTAATTGCACGCCGGTTTGGGCAGCACCAGCCCGCCCTGCATCAGCGCTGCGCCGGTATACGTTTCTTTGCCGACCTCATAGAGTGCATCTTTTTGCAGCCCTTTGCATTTCACGCGCAGCGGCTTCGGGTTTGCGTGAAGATCGGTAAAGACCACGCTAAGAGACGCCCGCGTCTTATCCTGCGACACATAGCTCCACGCCGTAAAGTCACGGTTTTCAAACGGCGAGCTCAGGCGGTAATAATCGCCCTGCCGGAAAAGATCGCTGTATTCATTATAAAGTGTGATCTGTCTGCGCGCCTCCTGTTTATCCTCCCCGGACAGCAGGCTTAAATCCAGCTCATAGCCGAACGACCCCTGCATCGCGCAGATTCCACGCGTCTGAAACGGCGTAACGCGTCCGTTCTGGTGGTTCGGGCAGACCGACACATGAGCGGCAACCGCCGACATCGGATAGCCGAAGGAGGGTCC
>CABRSG010000111.1 GCA_902473545.1 uncultured Lachnospiraceae bacterium
AGCGTTTTATTTCCCTGCTGGAAAACCATCCGTGGTTTGAGGTGACAACCGTGGCGGCAAGCCCGCGCAGCGCCGGAAAGACCTACGAGGAGGCTGTCGGCGGCAGATGGAAAATGACGACGCCGATGCCGGAGGCAGGCAAAAATCTGGTAGTAATGAATGTGAATGAGGTGGAGAAGGTAGCGGCAGGCGTAGACTTCGTATTCTCCGCTGTAGATATGACAAAGGACGAGATCCGCGCGATCGAGGAGGAGTACGCAAAGACCGAGACGCCGGTTGTCTCCAACAACAGCGCGCATCGCTGGACGCCGGACGTTCCGATGGTGGTGCCGGAGATCAACCCGGAGCACTTTAAGGTTATCGAATTCCAGAAAAAGCGTCTGGGAACCACAAGGGGCTTTGTGGCGGTAAAGCCGAACTGCTCTATCCAGAGCTATGCGCCGGCGCTCGCCGCATGGAGAGAGTTTGAACCGTATGAGGTGGTTGCGACGACCTACCAGGCAATCTCCGGAGCGGGCAAGACCTTTAAGGACTGGCCGGAGATGGTGGAAAACATCATCCCGTACATCGGCGGCGAGGAAGAGAAATCAGAGCAGGAGCCGCTGCGTATTCTGGGCGAAATTAAAGACGGCGTGATCGTAAAGGCACAGGAGCCGGTGATCACCTGCCAGTGCATACGCGTGCCGGTATTAAACGGTCACACGGCTGCCGTATTTGTGAAATTCAGAAAGAAACCGACCAAAGAGCAGCTTATCGAAAAGCTGGTAAGCTTCTCCGGGCTTCCGCAGGAATTAAATCTGCCGAGCGCTCCGAAGCAGTTTATTCAGTATCTGGAGGAGGACAATCGCCCGCAGGTAAAGGCGGACGTCGACTACGAGAAGGGCATGGGCGTTTCCATCGGAAGACTGCGTGAGGATACGGTATACGACTATAAATTCGTGGGACTTTCCCACAATACTGTCCGCGGCGCGGCAGGCGGAGCGGTGCTCTGCGCAGAATGCCTCAAGGCGCTCGGTTACATTGAAAAGAAATAGGATGTTCAGATAAGGAAGGCGCGATGATACGATTTAAGAACCTCACGAAGCGGTTTGAGGATGGAAGGGGAATATTTGACTTTTCTTTCGAGGTGGAAGTCGGGGAGGTCTTTGGGCTGGTAGGCTCGGAGGGCTCCGGGAAGACCACCGCTCTTCGTATGCTCATGGGATTCGAGAATCCGACAAAGGGAAGGTGCGCGATCAACGGAAAGGATTGCGTGCGCGCGTCCGTCTATCTGCACAAGATGATCGGCTATCTGCCGGATGAGATCACTCTGCCCGCAGGCCTTACCGGACGGCAGTTCCTGCGCTCCAACGCGGAAATCCGCGGGATGCGAAACCTGGAAAATCTCTTTAACATGGCAAAGCGTCTGGAGCTGAACCTTGATAAAAAAATCGGGGAAATGACGTCGGCGGACGTGCAGAAAACGGGTATTGTCTGCGCGCTGATGCACAATCCGCCGGTAATCCTTCTCGACAATCCCTTCCGCAATCTGGACAGTAAGACGCGAAGCGTGATGGTCGATCTGATCCTGGAGGAGAAGGAAAAGGGTAAGATGGTCGTTCTCACGTCAGACAATGTCGATATCGCCGACCTCACCTGCGACCGGGTGGGGCTTCTTGACAAGGGGAATATCGTTTATCTTGGCGATGTGGAAAACATGCGGGAAAATATGTACCGCAGCTATCTGATCCAGTTTGGGAGCAGCCGGTCGGCGATGCAGTTCGCGAAGGAGTCCTTCGAGATCAGGAGCATGAAGGATCGCAATCTGGTGGTATCCCTGCAGGGGGAGCTGCTTCCGCTTATCCGCACGCTGGCAAATTATCATGTGACGAGCATCGAGCCGGTTCCATTAAGTCTGGAAGAAACATTTGTGCATATATACGGAGGACTTCATGCTTAACATACCGATTCTGAAACAGGATTTTATGATTAACCGGAAAACGCTGCTGGTATTTTACTGCCTGCAGGCGGTAAGCCTTCTGATTGCCGCAGTCATTCGGAATATGCGCCTTATCCAGATTTCGGATATGTTCTGGGATACGCTGCCGGTCGTTGTATTTCCGATGCTGATGAGCATGGTGCTGGCGATGGAGACGGTGCGCAGGCGCGACGCCGACAAATCGATGACGTTTCTGCTCGCAACCGGTATCAGTCCTTCGCAGATTATTATGACGAAGGCGGTATTTGTGGGACTGAGCACATTTGTGCTGCTGGCGTTTTCCATGCTGCTCGGAAGCGTGCTTCATGTGTACGATCTGACGGGCATGTGGAACCAGAATACCTATATTGTACTGCATCTTGGAGCAATGTGCCTGCAGCTTTGCATAGCGGGCTGGTGCTTCTTTATTTCCTGCGCCGGCAGCAGACCTTCCATGCCTTTTTATTACGGGCTTGGCATCGGGCTGCCGCTGCTGTTTTATGCGGTGTGTCTGCTGCAGGATTTTGTGCCGGAGCTTTCCATGCTGCAATATGTCACGGTGTTCAGCCTGTTCCGGCAGGAAATGTTTGTATCGCCGGGAGTTTCCACTTTCCTGGCGTCTCTGGTGCTTGCGGTGGCGGGCCTTGTGTTCTTCGGGCTCGGCAGATATGTGTTCTGCGGCCGCGGCGCGCATGATTGATGAGGATTTATGGCAAAAGCATTATTTATAGCAGAAAAACCAAGCGTGGCACAGGAGTTTGCCAAAGCTTTAAAGATAAATACATCCCGCCGGGACGGATACCTGGAGAGCGACACCGCCGTGATCACCTGGTGCGTCGGGCATCTCGTCACGATGAGCTATCCGGAGGTATACGATGAAAAATACAAGAAGTGGAGCCTTGCGACACTTCCTTTTTTGCCGGAAAAATTTCTTTATGAGGTGATCCCGGGTGTGGAAAAGCAGTTTAAGATCGTGAGCGGTCTTTTAAACCGCGCGGATGTGGACACGATCTACGTCTGTACCGACTCCGGGCGGGAGGGAGAGTATATTTATCGGCTGGTCGAGCAGCAGGCTGGCATGAAGAAGGAGACGAAGAAGCGCCTGCGCGTCTGGATCGACTCGCAGACCGAGGAGGAGATTTTGCGCGGCATTAAGACGGCGAAGGATCTGTCGGAGTATGACCATCTCGCGGACGCCGCTTATCTGCGCGCGAAGGAAGATTATCTGATGGGGATCAACTTCTCGCGGCTTTTGAGTCTGAAATATGGAAATGCGATCTCCAATTACCAGGGCACGCGCTATACGGTGATTTCGGTGGGGCGCGTGATGACCTGCGTGCTCGGTATGGTGGTGCGCCGGGAGCGGGAGATAAGGGAGTTTGTAAAGACGCCGTTTTACCGTGTGGTGAGTACCTGTGTCTGCGGCGGACGGGAATTTGAGGGCGAATTCCGGGCGGTGGAGGGCTCGAAATATTTTCAGTCTCCTAAGCTCTATAAGGAAAACGGCTTTAAAGAGAAGAAGGATGCCCGGGAGCTGATTGATGCGCTCAGCGCCGCGCAGCCGTTAAAGGCGGTGGCGGAGAGCATCGAGCGCAAGAAGGAAAACAAGAACCCGCCGCTTCTCTTTAACCTGGCGGAGCTGCAGAATGAATGTTCCAGGCTGTTTAAGATCAGCCCGGACGAGACGCTGCGTACCGTGCAGGAGCTTTACGAGAAAAAGCTGGTGACGTATCCGAGAACGGACGCCCGCGTGCTCTCGACGGCGGTGGCGAAGGAAATTTATAAAAATATCAGAGGACTCTGTTCTTGTCCGGCGGTCGGAAGCTTTGCGCAGGAGGTACTGGAGGCGGGGAGCTATAAGGGCATCAGCCGGTCGCGCTACGTGAACGACAAACAGATCACCGATCACTATGCGATCATCCCCACAGGGCAGGGGCTTGGCGCCCTGCAGCGGCTTTCGGCGCAGTCGGCGAAAGTGTATGAGCTGATCGCCCGGAGATTTTTAAGCATCTTTTATCCGGCGGCAGTCTATCGCAAGATCAATCTGGTGACGGTCATCGGAGGGGAAAAATTCTTTTCCTCCTTTAAGGTGCTGGAGGAGCCGGGGTATCTGAAGGTGGCGGACACCCGTCAGAATAAGGAGGAGCAGACAGACGCGGCGCTTCTTTCGGCGCTGAATGCTCTGAAAAAGGGGGCGTCTCTTCCGGTGGAGAAGCTGGAGATCAGGGAGGGCGAGACAAGCCCGCCCAAGCGCTACAATTCCGGCTCGATGATCCTGGCGATGGAGAACGCCGGGCAGCTTATCGAGGACGAAGAGCTGCGCGAGCAGATCAAAGGCAGCGGCATCGGCACCAGCGCGACCAGAGCGGAGATCTTAAAAAAGCTGATCGCAAACAAATACATTGCGCTCAACAAAAAGACGCAGATCCTTACGCCGACCTTGCTTGGAGAGATGATCTTCGATGTGGTGGCGCGCTCCATCCGCTCACTTTTGAACCCGGAGCTGACGGCGAGCTGGGAGAAGGGACTGACCTATGTGGCGGAGGGCACCATCACGCCGGACGAATACATGATGAAGCTAAACAGCTTTGTCCGCAGCCGGACGGAGAACGTTTTAAATACCAATATACACCTTGAGCTGCGCAGCGTGTTCGACGCCGCGGCGAAGTTCTATGATACAAAGGGTAAAAGAGAAAAGGAGAAATCCGAAGGCAGCAGTCATAAAACAGGAGGAAGGAAAAATGGAGAAAGCAAAAATCAGTAACCTGTACAACTTAGAGGAGACGATTGCAAAGGATCTGTTCGAGGGCGCAGTGTATCCGTGGGAGGTGCTCCCGAAAATCAGCGGCTTTATCTTAGCGCTTGGAGCATCCCTTGATCCAAAGGAATACGAGCAGCGCGGGGAGAATGTATGGGTGGCGAAATCGGCAAAAGTAGCGCCGACGGCGTTCATCAACGGTCCGGCGATCATCGGCAAAGACGCTGAGGTGCGTCACTGCGCGTTTATCCGCGGCAATGCGATCGTCGGCGAGGGCGCGGTAGTCGGCAATTCCACCGAGCTGAAAAATGTGGTGCTGTTCAACAAGGTGCAGGTGCCGCACTACAACTACGTGGGCGATTCCATCCTTGGGTTTAAGGCGCATATGGGAGCGGGCAGCATTACCTCCAATGTGAAATCCGACAAAACGCTGGTCGTGGTGAAGGACGGCGGGGAGCAGATCGCTACCGGACTGAAGAAATTTGGTGCGATGCTTGGCGACAACGTAGAGGTCGGCTGCAATTCCGTGCTCAATCCGGGAACCGTTATCGGACGCGGCGCACAGGTATATCCGGTGTCCTGCGTGCGCGGCGTCATTCCGGCAAACAGTATCTACAAAATGAAAGGTGAAATCGTGGAGAAGCGTTAGGAGTTTCCGGTATTTCACTTATACGAGCCCCTGGAAGGATATCCGGGGGTTTTGTTTTTTACAATATGGTTACAGCCTCCCGGTTGTAAAAAGGGCCTTTTTGTAATAAAATCATGTCAGGATGACACAAAAGCGCCCTTCTTCGGGGCCGGACAGAGAGGATTTACGGATGAAAGCAAACATTCTGGTGATAGAGGATGCGGAGCATATCAACGAGCTGGTCTGCATCAATCTGGAGACGGCGGGCTATACGGCGGTGCCGTTTTACGACGGCGACGCGGTGAGCGAGCACTTAATGGGCGACGCGCATTACGACCTTGCGCTCCTGGACGTGATGCTGCCGGGGAAGGACGGCTTTGCGCTTCTGCCGGAACTGCGGGCAAAGGGAATTCCAGTCATTTTCCTCACGGCGCGCGGCGATCTGCCGAGCAAGGTGCGGGGCTTAAAGGATGGGGCGGAGGATTATTTAGTGAAGCCCTTTGAGATGCTGGAGCTTCTGGTGCGCGTGGAAAAGGTGCTTGGCCGCTATCAGAAGGAGGAAGAATGCCTGTGCGTGCGCGACGTGGAGATTTTTCCGAAGGAGCGGATCGTGAAAAAGGCGGGCGTGGAGATCCCGTTTAAGCCGATGGAATTTGACTGCCTGATGCTGCTGGTAAAGTACAAAAACATCGCGATCAGCCGCGAGGAGCTGCTGCGCAGCCTCTGGGGCGTGGAGTTTGAGGGCGAGACGCGGACCATTGACGTCCATATCGCGCGCATCCGCAAAAAACTGGATTTTCAGGACGTCATCAAAACGGTGCCGCGCATCGGCTACCGTCTGGAGGATAAATCATGAAGCTATCTGCAAAAATTTCAGCAGCAGCAGCCGGTCTGCTGCTTCTTTTGTCCCAGGTGTTTGCTGCCTGGAACCTTTGGGAGACGACACGGCAGATTCTGGAAAATACCGTGCGCCTGGAGTGGGAGAAGCTTTCTTTGGATGGAACGGAATTTGAAAGCAAGTGGAAGGAACAGGAAAACTATATGGAGGATGAGCGCATGAAGGAGCAGTGGGCGGTCGCGGTGTTCCGCGATACCTGCAAAGCAAACAGCGCGCTCTATAGCCGGGAGAAGGAGCTTGCCAATACAACGCCTTATGAATTTGACGCGGAGGGAAAAATCTCCTCCTTCGGGGAGCGCTTTGATAAGGCACTTGGGATTTTTGGAGAGGCCCAGAGCCACCTGTTTCTTGAGGAGATAAGCGGAAAGCATCTGCTGATCTGCTACTGGAAATCAGAGGATACCGGCTTTCGTATTCTCCGCTATCGTGATATCTCGGATATTTATGCGGACAGCCGGGCGCTTTTCCTGCGCGGAGCGGCGGTTTCCCTGACACTTGCATTGCTGCTGGTGGGAGCGGTCACGCTGATTCTTCGAGGGATTCTGAAGCCTTTCTATCGTCTGCGGGAGGCGGCGAACGTGATCGCGGACGGAAATTACGGGGAACGCGTGCTTTGCACGAGCCGGGACGAGGTCGGCGAGGTGTCGGAAAGCTTCAACCGCATGGCGGACCGCGTGCAGGAGCATGTGTACGCGCTCTCTGAGGCAAACGAAAAGCAGCGGCAGCTTCTTGGGGCTCTTTCTCATGAGCTGAAAACGCCGATGACTGCGATCCAGGGCTATGCGGAGCTTCTGCAGAAGGTAGAGCTTTCACCGGAGCGCCGGACGAATGCGCTCGCATACATCGAGGAAGAGTGCAAACGCCTGTCGCGCCTGTCGGTCAAAATGCTGCAGATCGTGGAGCTGTCCGATGAAGAGAGCATTGAAAAGCGCAGCATATCTGTGGCAGAGCTGTTTGCGAAGGCGGAAAAGCTCATTCTTTGCCGGCTGCAGGAAAAGAAGCTTTCTCTTAAAATACAGGCGGATGTGCAGGAGATCGAGGGGGATGAGGATCTGCTTTTAAGCTTTATCACAAACCTTATCGACAATGCGGCAAAGGCGAGCAGAGAGGGCGGCACGCTCTGGCTTATCGCCGTGCGGGAGGGCGTTTTTGTGCGGGACGAGGGCTGCGGAATCCCGGAGGCGGAAATCCGGCATATTACAGAGCCTTTTTACATGGTAGATAAATCGCGTTCCAGAAAAGAAGGGGGCGCCGGGCTTGGCCTTGCGCTCTGCAGCCAGATTGCAAGACTTCACGGAGGCGAGCTGATCATAGAGAGCGCGCCCGGGGAGGGCAGCACGATCGGGCTGCGCTGGGGCAATTCATGATTTACATTCTGGTTACATTTCAGTGAGGACACGGTAATGGAAGAATTGCTATAGTAATAGCAGATGCAGGCTAAAACCACTGTGCATAAGACCAGAAGGGGAGGATAAAGAAGATGAGAAGAGCCAGAGGCTTTGCGGCGATCCTTTGCGCGGCTGCTGTCATGACAGGCTGCGCC
>CABRSG010000112.1 GCA_902473545.1 uncultured Lachnospiraceae bacterium
AAGGTTGTGCGGACCCAGATGCGTGCGGGTAAAAGTAAAAGAACGGTGCAGATGCTCAAAGAGCGTCTGCGCTTTGTCTTCCTGATTATCAAAGGGAACCATTTCTTCAAGAATCCGGAAATCGCCAGTCTCCTTCAGGTACGCGGATACCGCGGCGATCAGCCACAGAGGATCATCATTAAAGCCGCTTCCGATATCCAGATTGCCCTTTTTTGTGAGCGGCTGGGACTGGTGATAGGCGCTTCCGTCCTCAAACTGCGTGGCGGCGATGTCGAGGATGCGCTCTCTTGCCCGCTCCGGGATCAGATGGACGAAGCCGAGAAGATCCTGGCAGGAATCGCGGAAGCCCATGCCGCGTCCGGTGCCAGCTTCATAATAAGAGGCGGAGCGGGACATATTGAATGTAATCATGCACTGATACTGGTTCCAGATATTTGCCATACGGTTGATGTGCGGATTGCCGCTTTCCACCGAAAATCTGGAGAGAAGGTCGTCCCAGTAGGCGTTTAGCTCTTTAAACGCAGCTTCCACCCGCTCAGTGGTCGAGAAGCGGTCAAGGAGTGCGCGGGCGCCATCTTTGCGGAGGACGCCGGGGGCTTCCCACTTCTGATCCTCCGGGTTTTCACAGTATCCGAGCAAAAAGACAAAATCCTTTTCCTCGCCCGGCGCAAGCGTGAGATCGATCTGGTGGCTTGCAATGGGATACCATCCGCTGGCGATGGAGCCGCGGCATTTCTTTTCCCTTACAGCTTGCGGGAACGCGTTGCTCTCATTGTGACCGAGGAAAATATCGCGGCTGGTGTCGAAGCCGTCGACTTCTGTGTTGACGCCAAAGAAGCTGTAATGTCTCCGACGCTCGCGGTATTCTGTCTTGTGGTAGATGGTGCTTCCCTCCAGCTCCACCTCGCCGATGCTTAAGTTTCTCTGGAAATTATTCATATCATCCACAGCATTCCAAAGACAAAATTCCACATAAGAAAAAAGAGAAATATCCTTGCTCCCAGAAGAATTGTTTTTCAATTTTATGTGATTAATCTCACAGGCGGCGTCAACGGGAACAAAGGCAAGAAGCTCTGCCGCCAGATCGTTTTTTGAGGAACGGAACCGGCTGTAGCCCATCCCATGATGGCATTCGTAGGAGTCTGCCGGGGTTTTGGAGGGCATTGTTCCGGGATTCCAGATGGTTCCGTTGTCGTTAATGTAATAATATTTTCCGTTGGAATCGAGCGGAATGGAATTATAGCGATATCTGGTAATGCGCAGCAGCTTTGCGTCCTTGTAGAAGCTGTAGCCGCCGCCGGTATTGGAAATTAAGGAGAAAAAGTCCTGCGTCCCCAGGTAATTGATCCATGGAAGGGGAGTGTCAGGCGTCGTGATAACATACTCTTTTGCCGCATCATCAAAATAACCGAAATTCATAGTGAAACCTCCTGAGTTTTTATCGCGATTTAGGAAAATACAGAAAAATAATATACGAAAACGAAATAGTTAAGAAAATAATTTGTGAAAAAAGAATATTAGTCGCTTATTATCTCCAGTATATAGGAAATAAAGAAAAAATGCAATATTTTTTCTAAAAATAAAGGCAGAAAAATTGGGATGAGATGCTTGCAGCTTGCTGCGAAAAATTTCGTTAATTTACATAATTTTTTTGCGTAATAGCAATAAAAACGAAGCGATCTTTTTGTGTAATTGAGCGAAAATATATAAAACACACAAAAATCAGAAAAATTAACTTGATTTTTTGTGCGAAAGAGAATAAAATGAGCGTACGAAAACGATTTAGGAAAAACAGAGAAGAAAGAGCAGGGAAAGCTTATGGTTTCCATGAAAGAGATTGCCGAACGGTGCAATGTTTCGGTAGCCAGCGTAAGCAAAGCAATCAACGGCTACGCAGACATCGGTGAAGAAACCAGAAATTATATTTTGAAAACAGCCTCGGAGATGGGGTATCTGCCAAATTCCTCCGCCAGAGCTTTGAAAACGAAACGCAGCCACAATCTCGGGGTATTGTTTATGGACGAAGCAATGAGTGGTCTGACGCATGATTTTTTCAATCATGTGCTGGAAAGCTTCAAGAGCACTGCGGAAGAAAAGGGGTATGATATCACTTTTACAAACGGAAATGTTTCCGGACGGAAGATGACCTATTACGAGCATTGCCGCTACCGCGGGGTGGACGGAGTGGTGATCGCCTGTGTGGATTTCTACTCGGAAGAAGTACAGGAGCTTGTCCGGTCGGACATTCCTTTAGTAACTATCGACCATGTATTTGACGGCAGGATTTCCGTGGTATCCAATAATATCCGCGGAATGGAGGAGCTTGTCTCCTACATATACAGTATGGGGCACCGGAAGATCGCCTACATTCACGGGGAGGATTCTTCCGTAACCAGAAGCCGTGTAAATACATTTTACAGAACCCTGCAGAGCATGGGAATTTCTGTTCCGGATGAATACATGCGGACGGTCCCGTACCGGGACGCCGATGCCGCTGCGGTCGCAACGGGGCGTCTTCTGGACCTTCAAAGTCCGCCCACCTGCATCCTTTATCCGGACGACTTTTCTGCCCTCGGCGGGATCAATGAAATCCGCAGCAGAGGACTTCGCATTCCGGAGGATATTTCCATTGCCGGGTACGACGGGATCACCGTGGCGAGCGTTCTGGAGCCGAAGCTGACCACCATTTGCCAGGATACGGCAGCAATCGGAAGGATCGCTGCGGAGAAGCTGGTGGATCTGATCGAGAATCCAAAGACCACTCTGATCGACAAGTTTACCGTGGATGGGACGCTTTTCAAAGGGGCTTCCGTAAAAAGGCTGTATCCCAAAGACGGAGCAAAGGAACGAATCATTTGAGATATTTCTATTACACGAGCTGTAATATGAGATAAATGTAAAAAGCAAAATTTTAAGGAGGTAGTAAATTTATGAAGAAGAAAATGATCAGCGCTATTTTGACAGCAGCAATGATGACAGGTTTAACTGTCGGTACTGTTTTACCTGCAGCGGCGGAAGAGACAGCAGAGGGCAAAGTGCTTAATATTTACTGCTGGAACGAGGAATTTAAGAGCCGTATCACGGATCATTATCCGGGCTATGAGGAGGTTGACGCTACGCACGGCAAGATCGGTGACGTAGATGTTGTCTGGACGATCACGCCGAACGACGACAACGCATATCAGAACAATCTGGACGAGAAACTTCTGGCGCAGGCTGACGCGTCGGCGGACGACAAGATTGACCTGTTCCTGATCGAAGCGGACTACGCTCTGAAATATGTAGATACAGAATATACCATGAGCGTGGAGGAGCTTGGCATTACTGCCGATGATCTCTCCCAGCAGTTCGGTTACACACAGGATATCGTAACGGATTCCAATGGCGTGCTCAAGGGTGTATCGTGGCAGGGCTGCCCGGGACTTCTGATCTACAACCGTGCGATCGCGACTGAGGTTCTCGGAACAGACGATCCCGACGAAGTGCAGGCTGCTGTTTCTGACTGGAGCACCTTTAAGGCTACGGCACAGACCATGAAGAATGCCGGATATTACATGACCTCTACCGTAAACGACGCATACCGCGTATTCTCCAACAACGTGACCAGCAAATGGGTAGACGGAACGACCATTCATGTAGACGACAACCTGAAAGCGTGGGTGGATATGTCTAAAGAAATGGTAGACGCAGGACAGACCAATACCTATGAGCTTTGGAGCGACGACTGGTCCAAGGGATTCTATCCGGAAGGCAAAGTATTCTGCTACTTCGGCCCGGCATGGTTCTATGATTTCTCGATGGCGGGAGATACCGAAGGATCTATCGCAAGCGAAGGCGGCTGGGCGACCACCGAGGGCCCGCAGGGCTTCTTCTGGGGCGGCACATGGATCTGCGGCGCGACCGGAACCGACAACGCAAGCCTTGTAAAGGATATCATGCTTCAGATGACCTGCAATGCTGACGTTATGACGGAAATTGCGAAAGCGGACGGCGATTTCGTAAACAACAAGGGCGCGATGGAAGCGCTGGCAACAGACGAGAGCTTCGGCGATGCGATCCTTGGCGGACAGAACCCGATCTCGAAGTTCCTCGCAGGAATCGACAGCATCGATCTGAGCAATCTTTCCTCTTACGACCAGGGCTGCAACGAGGAATTCCAGGCAGCTATGAAGAATTACTTTGAAGGAAATGCAACATATGAGGAAGCACTGGAGCAGTTCTACACAGCAGTTATCGAGAAATATCCGGAACTGACAAAACCCGAGGCATAATCCATCCGGAAGGAATATCGGACAAAATAAGTAAATCGGCGCCATGCCTGCCCGGGCAGGTGTGGCGCTCATACGCTACTGTTCACTCCGTTCACAGCAACTTTCGCGTCGCAGCAGGTGTTTGAGGCTGGCGTGAACAGTAACGCTCATACTTTTCACCGAAGGTATGATAGGAGATATCTGCTTATGAAAGAAAAAAGAAATAATAAAAAAGCGGTCAGCTACAATAAGTGGGGTTATATCTTTCTGATTCCCTTTGTTGTGGTTTATATCATTTTTCAGTTTATACCTCTTGTAACAACCATTTACAACAGTTTTTTTGAAAATTACCGTTCCGGACTGACACAGATCGGTCCGACGTTTGTGGGACTGGAAAACTATAAAACGCTGCTTGGCAACGGCGATCTGATCACCTACTTCAGGAATACGATCATCATGTGGCTTATGTGCTTTATTCCGCAGATCATCGTATCACTGCTGCTTTCTGCATGGTTTTCCGATCCGTCTCTGCGGCTGAAATGCACGAACTTTTTCAAGACCGTGATTTATCTGCCGAACCTGATCATGGCTTCCGCCTTTGCAATGTTATTTTTTACGTTGTTTTCCGACAGCGGACCCATGAATTCACTGTTGATGAACCTTGGGATCATCAGCCAGCCGTTTAAGTTTTTGTCGAATAAGTGGAGCGCGCGTTCTCTGGTTGCACTGATGAATTTTCTGATGTGGTTTGGGAATACGACCATCCTGCTTCTTGCGGGGATGCTTGGAATAGACAGTTGTATGTATGAGGCGGCGGAGGTGGATGGAGCCACTTCCACCCAGGTATTTTTCAAAATTACGCTGCCGCTTTTGAAGCCGATTTTGATTTATGTGATGATCACCTCTCTGATCGGCGGTCTGCAGATGTTTGATGTTCCGCAGATCCTGACAAATGGCCAGGGAGATCCCATGAGATCTACTATGACACTTATTATGTATCTGAATAAGCATCTGTTCAGCAAGAATTACGGTATGGCGGGTGCGCTGTCGGTAATCCTGTTTATTGTGACCGGAGCGCTCAGCCTGGTGGTCTTTCGGTTTACAAATACCAGTGAAGAATAGGAGGCGGGGATATGGACAAAGACAGTAAAAAGAAAAAGGGCATGAGCGTCGGTACGAGAAGAGTGGTTGCCTATGCGATACTTTGCTTCACAGTGGTTCTGTGCCTGTTCTGGTTCTATGTGCTGATCATCAACGCCACCAGATCCCACGGTGAGCTGACGAAGGGCTTTACGCCGATTCCCAGCACCCACCTGCTTGAAAACTGGAATAAACTGATGCACGGCACGCTGCCGGTATGGAGCGGTCTGATCAACAGCACGATCATCGCCGGATGCAGCGCGGTTCTGAGCGTGTATTTCTCCGCGATGACCGCCTATGCGATCCATGCGTATAATTTCCGCGCAAAAAAATTCATGTTCACGTTTATCCTGATGATCATGATGATCCCGACGCAGGTGACGGCGCTCGGCTTCGTACAGCTCGTGCAGAAGATGAAGCTGGAGGACTCCTTTATTCCGCTGGTCGTGCCGACGATCGCGGCTCCGGTTACCTTCTATTACATAAAGCAGTATATGCAGAGCAACCTGCCGCTTTCGCTGGTGGAGGCGGCGAGGATCGACGGCTCCGGAGAGCTCCATACGTTCAATACGATCGTATTTCCGTTAATGAAACCGGCAATTTCGGTACAGATGATCTTTACCTTTGTAAACAGTTGGAATAATTACTTTACTCCGGCTCTGATCCTTCATAAGGATACGAAGAAAACGCTTCCGATCCTGATCGCGCAGCTTCGTTCCGCAGATTTTCTTAAGTTTGATATGGGACAGGTTTATGCGATGATCGTATTTTCTATTCTTCCGGTTATCGTTGTTTATCTGTTTCTGTCCCGCAATATTGTCGGCGGCGTTTCGGCGGGCGGCGTAAAGGGATAATGGTCAAAGGGGTTTTCCACACTTCCATTGAAAAAATTTATGTTACATGCTATACTGTTTTCAAAAGGAGGGGATACCAATGCTGTTTATCGAATATCCGAAATGCAGTACCTGCCAGAAGGCGAAAAAGTGGCTGGACGCCCACGGCGTTGCCTACACAGACCGTCACATAAAAGAGGAACATCCGACGGCGGACGAATTGCGGGCGTGGCAGGCAAAAAGCGGGCAGCCGCTGAAGAAATTTTTCAATACCAGCGGAATGCTGTACCGCGAGCTGGGGTTGAAGGATAAGCTGCCCGCGATGAGCGAGGAAGAGCAGATCGCGCTGCTCGCTTCCGACGGGATGTTGGTGAAACGCCCGCTTGTGATTCTGGAGGACGGCGTTTTGATCGGCTTCAAGGAGAAGGAGTGGGAGGCAAAGCTGTAACATAAATATATATTTTTTCTGGGATTTGCTCACACCTCAATCACGTTCTCACGCCTTAAACCCACAGGACTAGCTTCGCGTCGCAGCAGGTGTTTGAGGCTGGCGTGAACAGTAATTATGCATCATAGGATTCCGGCAAGGGCGCCGGAAGAGCTCCTTACACGGCAAAAACGTGGGGAGCTTTTTGCGCGTGATATTGTTGAAAATGCAGATATCATCGGCAGAAAACATCACAGAAAAAATGCAGAAGCTATCGGTAGAAAATATCACAGAAAATGCAGATGCTATCGGCAGAAAACATCACAGAAAAAATGCAGAAGCTATTGGCAGAAAATATCACAGAAAATGCAGATATCATCGGCAGAAAACATCACAGAAAAATGCAGAAGTTATTAGCAGAAAATATCACAGAAAATACGGGAGACGTCAGATAGAAGGGTGGGAAGAAAATGAAGTTATTAGTGGTAGTGGATATGCAGAGGGATTTTATCGACGGCGCGCTTGGCACAAAAGAGGCGCAGGCGATCGTGGCGAATGTGGCGGAAAAAATCCGCAGCTATCAGCGGGCAGGAGAGAAAATTGTTTTCACCATGGATACGCACGGGGAGGATTATCTGCAGACACAGGAGGGAGCAAATCTTCCGGTGCCGCATTGCATAAAGGGCACGGCAGGCTGGGAAATCTGTGATCAGATCAGGCAGACGGTGGATTTGCAGGCTGCGAAAATTTACGAAAAGGTGACATTTGGTTCCGGAGAATACGCGCTTGACTGGGAAAACGGCTGCTATGCGGACGTCACTGAGGTGGAGCTTGTCGGGCTGTGTACAGATATTTGTGTGATATCAAACGCGATGCTGACAAAGGCATTTGCGCCGGAGGTGAAGGTGACGGTGGACGCCGCCTGCTGTGCGGGCGTTACGCCGCAAAGCCATGAAAACGCGCTGGCAGCGATGAAAATGTGTCAGATTTTTGTGAAGGAATAAGGAACGGAAAGGTGAAATGCTAGAAAAGGCATGTACAGGGTTTTAAAATAATAAGAAAAACAGGAGAGGATATATGAAATACGTAGTGATCGGGGCGGGCGGAACCGGCGGTTCCATCGGCG
>CABRSG010000113.1 GCA_902473545.1 uncultured Lachnospiraceae bacterium
GGAATTCAGTCCTCCGCACGGAACCCGCGTCTATCAGCTCGGCGGCAAAATCATCGACTGGGCCGGTGAGGCTGCTCATTTCGAATACATACTGGACATTGCAGAGAAAAAACATGAGGAAGAACGACGCGGAAAAATTGAGGAGGAACTGCGGGCGACGTTTGAAAACCTCCCCTGCGGCCTGTGCGTATACCTCCTGGAAGGGGAAAAAATCCGGCCGGTATTTCACAACTCTGCTTTTTATGATATCACGGGTTATTCTGAGGAACACAAATACGACGTGGAGCAGGAAACGACATATCTGGGCGTCCACCCGGAGGATATCGGCCAGCTGCGCGCAAAGATAGAGTCTATCACTCATACCGGTGTAATGCGGGACACATACCGCCTGTACAACGATCGTGATGGGGAATACCGCTGGATCCATCTGGAGGGCGCGATTCGGACCGGCCCGGATGGGCGGCGGCTTCTCTATGGCGTTTATACCGACGTCAGTGAACAGGTGCGCCTGGAGCAGGAAGTGGCCGAGGCCAGCGGGAAGATACGGGAAACGCAGCAGGAACTCAGCCATCTCATCAATTCGATTCCGGGTGGTATCGCTAGTTATCGGGTTGAGGGTGAACGGTTTATCCCCATGTTTATGTCGCACGGTGTCCCGGCCCTCACTGGCTACAGCCGGGCCGAATACGAAGAAAATAAACGCCGGGGTATTCTCGACAATATCTATGAGCCCGACAGGCCCCGTATCCTCGAAGAAGGCCGCGCCGCGATGGAAAACGGCGAAGTGCTTGAGATATCCTATCGGATCCAACGCAAGGATGGAACCCTTGCCTGGATTCACTTGAGCGGCCGGCGTATGGGACACGTGCCGGAATCCATGCGATTTTATGCCGTCTTTACCAGTTTGCCGGGGGACATCAATATTCCCACGAAAGAGGCGGCGGACGGCGTCTATGTGATTGATAAAGGAAATTACGAGTTGCTCTATACCAACGAAACCAAAGCCCTTTCCGAATGCGGAGCCGCCGGGATTGGGAAGCCCTGCTATGCGGCTCTGCACGAGCGGAACTCCCCCTGCGATTTTTGTACTTTAAAAACCTTTGGACAGGACGGACAGAGCCATGAGATGGTGGTTGGCCCGGATTTGGTGTATTCCTCTCAGGTCAAAGAAACCATCTGGAATGGCATTCCGGCCTACG
Organism: uncultured Lachnospiraceae bacterium; assembly: GCA_902473545.1. GTDB lineage: Bacteria > Bacillota > Clostridia > Lachnospirales > Lachnospiraceae > Marvinbryantia. Next base: position 1,200 of record CABRSG010000113.1, read on the forward strand.
TCCAGTACATCCGGGACGTGACGGAGGAAGTGAAGGCCAGGCGGGAAAAGGAACGGCTGGAGCTGTATTGTCAGACCCTGGTTCAAAACCTGCCCGGAGGAATCGCGGTCATACGGATCGAACCGGACGGCGGCATGACGCCGGAGTATATCTCGGAAGGCTTTGCCGCTCTGACGAGAATGACGGTGGACGAAGCCGCCAGGCTGTATTCTGAAAACGTCTATGCGGGCCTCCATCCGGACGATGTTGAAAGTAATCAGATAAAGATGAGAAAATTTATAGAAAGCGGGTAAGCGCACTGCGAGTTTAAAGCCCGGTTTCTACGCGGTGATAACAGCTATGTTTGGGTTAGGGACCAAGTATCCATACAGGAAGCGCCGGACGGGACCCGCCGGATGTACTGTATTTACACCGATATCAGTAAGAACGTGGAAGAAAGCGAGCGCCTCCGCCAGCAGTATGAGGATCTGCTGCTGCAGCATTACCGCACGCCGGGACCGGATGAGCTGGTTCTGGGGCATTGTAATATCACACAAAACAAAATTATAGAGATTAGAGATTTTACAGGATCGAACCTTTTGCATACGCTGGGCAGAAACCGGGAAAATTTCTTTACCGGTATGGCGGGTTTTATGGTAGAGGAAAAGGAAAAACAGGCGTTTTTGAATTTATTCCTAAACGCGCCGGCGCTGGCCGCCTTTGAGCGAAAAGATACGGAGCAGATTCAGCAGTGCTTAATAAAGTTTCCGGGGCAGAATAACGGCTGCTATGTGCAAGTCAAAATGAGGCTGGTGGAAACCCCGGATACCGGCGACGTCACGGGAATCCTTACGGTGACGGATATCACAGACCAGACCGTGTCCGACCGAATATTAAACCAGATGTCTTCTGTGATTCACGATTATATCGCCGATGTGAATTTAGACGAGGATCGTTTTCGGATTCTGAGCAGCAGGAGTAAGGCGCATTTGGTCCCGGAATCGAACGGCTGCTATTCCATGCGGGTAGCGTATATGGCGGAAGCCATCGTCGTTCCCAAGGATAGGGAGCTTTATACAAAAGCGCTGGATCCGGATGAAATCTGCCGGCGGCTGCAGGAGGAAAGCTCCTATGCGGCTACATACTCCCATATGGATGAGGACGGTGATATCCGCACGAAGAATATGACGGTCTTCCCTATTGACCTCAGGTTGGGACGGATTTGTCTGGTCTGCACCGACATCACGGACTCTGTCCGTGCGTTGGAGAATGCGCTGGCCCTTACCAGAGAGGCCAATCGGGCAAAGAGCGATTTCCTGTCTTCGATGTCCCACGATATCCGGACGCCTATGAATGCCATTATGGGAATGACGACGCTGGCCCTGGCTTTTCCGGATGATCGGGAACGGGTGGACAGCTGTTTGCATAAAATCGACCTTGCAAACAGGCATCTGCTGAGCCTCGTCAACGATGTGCTGGATATGAGCCGAATTGAGCAATCCAAAGTCGTTATGAACCTGCGGGAGCTTTCAATTTCCGATCTTGTGGAGGAGGTCTGCGCCATCATCGACCCGCAGGCAAAAGACGCAGGCCTGCAGTTTTGGGTCGAAAAAAAAGAGTGTTGTAAGGAGTACTTCCAGGGGGATTCTCTGCGAATCAATCAGATCCTGATCAACCTGCTTTCCAATGCGGTTAAATTTACGCCGGAGGGCGGCCGAGTGGATTTCCTGGTTGAAGGGATTCCACCGCTGGAACAGAAAAGGCATGTCCGCTACCGGTTTACCATCCGAGATACGGGAGTCGGGATGCCGGCGGAATTCCGGAAGCACATTTTCGAACCGTTTGCCCGCGCCACTACCGCTCTGCACATCGAAGGAACCGGCCTGGGCCTGAGCATCACCAAGGGACTGGTTGAGCAGATGAATGGTAAAATTTTGGTGGACAGTCAATTGAACAAGGGAACCATCTTCCGGGTAGAGCTGGAATTTGAGGTGGTGGAAAATGCGGATCGTATGCAAAAAAAAGATGCCGGAGAAAGCCACGATGTCCTGCCGGAAAAGCCTTTCACAGGTCGCACTTTCCTGATTGCGGAGGATCATCCGATCAATTCGGAGCTGCTCAGCACCCTGCTGGCAATGGACGGCGCTGACTCGGTGATCACCACCGACGGCGCTCAGGCGGTGCGGGAATTTGAAAGAGCGGCGCCGGGAACCTATGACGCTATCCTGATGGATATCCAAATGCCGAATATGACAGGTTATGAAGCAGCACGCGCCATACGGAAACTGGGCCGTCCCGACGCGAAAACCATACCGATCGTCGCGATGACTGCCAACGCTTTTACGGAGGATGTGCAGGCTTCTCTGGACGCCGGGATGAACGCCCATGTGGCGAAACCTATCGATATCGATGTGCTGCGCTCTACGCTTGGCAAGGCGCTGCAACAATAAAGGCGTATAATCGGAAAAAGCAAAGACAGATATAAAATAAATAAGAGCGGGTATGCGCCGGTAAAGAGGAGCAGCTATGAATAAAGTTGAACATAAAAAAAGAATGAACCCACTTCAAAAAGGACAGTGTCTGAGTACCCTCAGTACCGTCGTACTTATCCTGCTCATGCTTATTTACCTCACAACGACCATCGTGAGTTCCGCCATGCTGGCGGACCAAACCGATATTATTTCAGATCACCCCTTTGAAGTGGTGATTGCCACCGGGAACGCAAAACAAATGATATCGGAAATGAACCTTCGCACCGGGCGTCTGCAGCGCCACCACAGCGCGGACGATATTGAGATTACCGCTGCGGCGCTGGAAGAATTGCAGTCATCGATTCAAGAGCCCCTCGATAAGATCGAAGCGCTGTATCTGGGAGACAGCGGGGACGTCCGGGCGCTTCGGGATACCTTAACGTCTTTAAAAACGGAGCAGGACAGCTTCTTGGCTTACGTCGCCGATGAAACGGTAACGGGCGAGACCATCGAAGCATATGAGCAGGAACACTTGGAGCCCATCTATTCAAAAGCGTTAAGGGAAGCGGAGCATATCACGGCGGTCGCGCAGCAGAAAAAGGTGGGTTATGGGGAGAAGTCGGAATCCCTACGGAAAACCATTCTCGTCAGTTCCGTCGTCCTGATGGCGCTGATGGTCGGTACCCTATTGATTTCCCAGTCCGTGCTGCGCAGGCAGCGCAGGGAGCTCGTTTACCGGAATAAGCTTTTTGATGCGCTCTCGCTCAGCATCGACGACACCTTTCTGATTCGGGAGGCGGAAACCGGCGCCATACAATACTGCGCCTTAAATATGGATCGGGTACTGGGGACGAATCCTGTGACGGAAGCGTATCATGGGTTGAAAAAGATGGACGCCGATATTTTCAATCAGGCCGTTGCCAACCCTGACTTTGTCTCTCCTTTTGAGAAAACCGTAGAATATACGCGTCCGGACGGCGAAAAGCGCTGGCTGCTGATCCGGGTTTATAAAATGCAGGTCGCGAACCATTCTCAGTTCATTTCGGTTTTTTCAGACCGTACTCAGGAAATCCAGTCGCACCAGGCGCTCAAGGACGCCATGCTCAGCGCGCAGCAGGCCAATATGGCGAAAAGTGAATTCCTGTCCCGTATGTCCCATGAAATCCGCACACCTCTCAATGCCATCATCGGCATGATGACGATTGCTGCGGCGCATGTCACCGATCCTACAAGGGTGGGAAACTGTATTACAACGGCCATCCTATCCTCTAAACAATTGCTGATGATCATCAATGACGTGCTGGACATGAGCAAAATCGATAGCAATAAAATGGTTGTACAAAGCGAACCCTTTGACATTTTTCAAGTGGTCAACGCCTTTGTTTCTACGGTGTTTGCTCAGGCGAAAGCCAAGCAAATCGGGTTCACGGAAAAAATGGAGGGCTTTGGCGAGCATACGGTCTTCGTCGGAGACGAGCTGCGGTTAAACCAGATATTGCTCAATTTGAGTTCCAATGCGGTGAAGTTTACCCCGCCAGGCGGAAAAATTCATTTGGAGGTTTCCCGGATTGCCTCCAAAAACAAGACGGATATGATCCGCTTCGTCCTCACGGATACAGGAATCGGTATGGCTCCGGATGCCATTGACCGGATTTTCCAACCGTTTGAGCAGGCCGATGGGACCATTGCCGGCCGGTTTGGTGGAACGGGTCTCGGCATGTCCATTACCAAAAATCTGGTGTCGCTGATGAACGGCACTATCCATGTGGAAAGCGAGCCGGGTAAGGGTTCTTCGTTTATTGTGGATATTCCATTCCAGAGGGGGGAAGAAAAACTTGACGAGCCAGACTTTGATAATCAGAAACTGTCCGCGTTGATCGTAGACGATGATATACAGGTGTGTGAGCAGAGCGTTTCTTTGATGGAAAAAATAAAGATATATTCGGAATACAGAATGTCCGGCGTCGAAGCGCTCGACCGGCTGAGAGAAGTGCGCAGGCAAGGCTTCGACTTTGATATCTGCTTGATCGACTGGAAGATGCCGGATATGGACGGTGTGGAACTGACCCGGCGCATCCGCCGGGAAATCGGTACAGCTGTCCCCATTGTGATGATTTCCGCATATGATGTCACAGAAATTGAGGACGAGGCAAGGAAGGCCGGTGTCAACGGATTTTTGCCGAAGCCCTTGTACCGTTCCTCCGTGTATCATGCAATCAAAGACGCTGTGGATGGCACGATCATGCCAGGCGTTGTTGCTGAAAAGCCACTGAAAGGGATACGCCTGCTGCTGGTGGAGGATAACCTCATCAACCAGGAGATTGCCGACCAGCTGCTACAGGACAGGGGCGCCCAGGTACAACGCGCCGCAGACGGCCGGGAGGCGCTGGAAGCATTTCTGGGCTCAAAGCCCGGTGAGTATGATGCGATTCTCATGGATGTGCAGATGCCGGTTATGAACGGATATGAGGCGGCACAGCGCATCCGTGCATCCGCGCATCCGCAGGCGATGCGTATCCCCATTGTTGCCGTAACCGCTAATGCCTTTTCAGATGATGTATCCGCTGCGTTGGCAGCAGGCATGAACGCCCATGTCAGTAAGCCGCTGGATATTGGGCAGCTCTGTACGGTACTTGTTGAAGTAATGAAAAAGGCAAATGAAAAATAAAGAAAGTGAATTCAGACCCCAAAATTGCCGATACAGTTTGAGGGTGTGAAAGGGGTAGGTGGAGCTAAATGTGCAAACAACAGCACAGCCATGAATATCAAATGCTACTGAATAATATCCCCGGCGGTGTTCAACAGTGCCTGAACGATGAATTCTTTACCATATTGGAGGTCAATCAGAGCTTTTTGGAATTATTTGGACTCTCCCGACAGGAGCTGACGGTTCGGTTTCAGGATCGGTTTATTGAGATGATCCATCCCGCGGACCAGAAGCGTATTCTGGATGAAGCAGCGGTAAAGCTGAAAGTCGGCAGCAAAGCGGTCTTAAACTACCGGGTTCTTTGCGGTGACGGAAATTATAAGTGGGTCACGGATAATGCCCAGCTGATTCAGGATGAAACCGGAAGAGAACGGGTTTTTTGTATCTTGATTGATATTACCGAGTCCAGGAATGCACGGGAGGAGCTGCGTTTGTCCTTGGAGCGGCATCAGATTATCATGGAGCAGACGGAAGATATCATTTTTGAATAGAATATCGCGGCTGATACATTGAGTTATTCCGGCAATTGGATCAAAAAGTTTGGATTCGAACCCATGACCGAGCGTGTATCGACTGGAATCCCTCTCAGCGCCAATATCCATCCGGATGATATGACGGCGTTTTTAGCGCTTATGGAGGCTGCCCGAGGCGGCAAAGCCTATTCGACCGCTGAATTCCGCATCAAAAATACCGAGGGGCGGTACTTGTGGTGCCGTATTCGGGCTACTGACCAGTACGATGACGGTGGCAGTCCACTCAAAGCCATCGGTGTGATCACGGATATCGACGCAGAGAAACGCATGATGGACGATCTGCGCCGCCGAGCGGAACGGGATGCCCTAACCGGCCTTTATAATCGGGAAGAAACGGAGAACCGGATCCGCCGGCATTTAGAAAGCAATTCCCAAGAACTATGCGCTCTGCTGATGATCGACACGGACAATTTCAAGGCTGTGAACAATACCCAGGGCCATCTCTTTGGAGACGCGGTTCTTTCGGAGCTTGCAGCAGGCATGAAAAAGCTGACACGTCAGTCCGATGTGGTCGGGCGAATCGGCGGGGATGAATTCGCTATTCTTTTAAAAAATATCCCTTCCAAAGAAAAAGCGGCGGAGAAAGCAAAGCAGCTGCTCGACCTGTTCCAGCATCTATTTGAGCAAAGCAAGCATCCCATCGAAGTTACTTGCAGCGCGGGAATCGCCCTCTATCCGGAAGATGGAACGGACTTCCAATCCTTATATCACTGCGCCGACCAGGCGCTCTATCAGGCCAAGAGCTGTGGGAAAAACCAGTATAT
>CABRSG010000114.1 GCA_902473545.1 uncultured Lachnospiraceae bacterium
TGGAACGTGGTGCTGCTGCGCTACTTCAACCCCATCGGTGCGCATGAGAGCGGACTGATCGGCGAGGATCCGAAGGGTATCCCGAACAATCTGGTGCCGTACATCGCACAGGTTGCAGTGGGTAAGCTGCAGGCACTCGGCGTATTTGGAAACGATTATGATACGCACGACGGCACCGGCGTGCGCGACTACATTCATGTTGTTGATCTGGCGAAGGGACATGTAAAGGCGATCGAGAAGCTGCAGAAAAAGGAAGGCGTGAGCATTTACAATCTGGGTACCGGAAAGGGCTACAGCGTGCTGGATGTACTGCACGCATTTGAAAAGGCATGCGGAAAAGAGCTTCCGTATGTGATCAAGCCGCGTCGCCCGGGCGATATTGCAACCTGCTACGCAGATCCGACAAAGGCGAAGAACGAGCTTGGATGGGTAGCGGAAAAAGGAATCGAAGAAATGTGTGCAGATAGCTGGAGATGGCAGAGCAGCAATCCGAACGGCTACGCCGATTAAGCTGCCTTTTTGTATACTTCGAAGCAAGGAGCAGTCATGTTTGATATCCATGAAGAATTAAAAAAACTCCCGGCAAAGCCGGGAGTTTATATTATGCACGACGAAAAGGATGCGATTATCTACGTCGGCAAAGCAATCAGTCTGAAAAACCGGGTGCGCCAGTATTTTCAGAGCAGCCGCAATAAGGGCGTAAAAATCGAGCAGATGGTGACGAAGATCAGCCGCTTTGAGTACATCGTCACCGACTCCGAGCTGGAGGCGCTGGTGCTGGAGTGCAATCTGATCAAGGAGCATCGCCCGAAATACAACACCATGCTGAAAGACGATAAGACGTATCCGTTTATCAAGGTGACGGTGAGCGAGCCGTTTCCGCGGGTGCTTTTTTCGCGTACAATGAAAAAGGACAAGTCGCGCTACTTCGGACCGTATACCAGCGCGGGCGCTGTCAAGGATACCATCGAGCTGATTAATAAGCTCTATAGGCTGCGTACCTGCAATCGCGTTTTGCCGCGGGATATCGGAAAAGAGCGCCCCTGCCTGAATTATCATATTAAACAGTGTCAGGCGCCCTGTCAGGGCTATGAGAGCCGCGAGGACTACGCAAAGCGCGTGGCGCAGGCGGTTGAGTTCTTGAACGGAAACTACAAGCCGGTGCTGAAAATGCTGGAGGAGCGTATGAACGAGGCGGCGGAGCGGCTGGATTTTGAGGCGGCGATCGAGCAGCGGGAGCTTTTGGCGAGTGTGAAGCAGATCGCGCAGAAGCAGAAGATCACCTCCGGCGACGGCGAGGATAAGGATGTGATCGCGCTTGCAGCGGACGACCGCGACGCGGTGGTTCAGGTATTTTTTGTGCGCGCCGGACGTCTGATCGGACGCGACCATTTTTATCTGCGCGTGGCGCCGCACGACACCCCGGGCGTGATTCTGGACAGCTTTCTGAAGCAGTTTTATTCCGGCACCCCTTTTATCCCGCGCGAGATCATGCTGCAGGAAGAAGTAGAGGATAAGGAGGTCATCGAGGAGTGGCTTTCAAAGCGGCGCGGCGGCAGAGTATATCTGCGGGTGCCGAAAAAGGGCACGAAGGAAAAGCTGGTCGAGCTGGCGGCGCAGAACGCCCGCATGGTACTTACGCAGGACAGTGAGAAGATCAAGCGCGAGGAGGGAAGGACCATCGGAGCAATGAAGGAGATCGCTTCTCTCTTAGGTCTGGAGAATGTGGTGCGCGTCGAGGCGTTCGATATCTCCAACATCAGCGGCTTTGAGTCAGTTGGCTCCATGATCGTCTACGAAAAGGGCAAGCCGAAGACGAGCGACTACCGCAAATTTAAGATCAAGACCGTGAAGGGGCCGGACGACTATGCCAGCATGGAGGAAGTGCTGGGACGAAGGTTCGCGCACGGCCTGGCAGAGCGTGAGGAAAACGCGGAGTTTGGAAGCTTCAGCCGTTTCCCGGATCTGATCATGATGGACGGCGGCAAGGGGCAGGTAAACGTGGCGCTGCGCGTGCTGGAAGAGCTGCATTTAGACATCCCGGTCTGCGGCATGGTGAAGGATGATAATCACCGCACCCGCGGGCTGTACTATCAGAACGAGGAAATTCCGATCGACCGCAGCTCCGAGGGCTTCAAGCTGATTACGCGCATCCAGGACGAGGCGCACCGCTTCGCGATCGAATATCACCGTTCGCTGCGCGGCAAACAGCAGGTACACTCTGTGCTGGACGACATCGCGGGCATTGGCGAGACGAGACGCAAGGCGCTCCTGCGCCGCTTCAAATCCCTGGAGGCGATTCGTGATGCCTCGGTAGAGGAGCTTGCCTCCACAGAAACCATGAACCGGCAGGCGGCGCAGAAGGTGTACGATTACTTCCATTAAATCGGGAAAATGCCGGATTTTGCAGCCCAGGAGGCGGCGGCTTTGTGCAATTAACATTTCCGGCGTTGCAGTTTGACGCTTTGTGTGCTATACTTTTCTATAATAGGGTTTCTGCTGTGGAACCCGGACAGGAAAGTATTCAGATAAGGAGAAGGAACATGGCAAGCAGTGTGGCACTGACGAAAATGGTAGAAAAAATGAATCTGAAGAATGTGACGCCGGAGGTCGATCTGAGCCAGATCCGCATTACCGTGCCGGATATCAACCGCGCGGCGCTGCAGCTGGCAGGTTATTTTGAGCATTTCACCTCGGAGCGTGTGCAGATCATCGGATATGTGGAATATACCTATCTGATGGGGCTCCCCAAGGAGGAAAAGCTGCCCGTATACGAGCGGTTTGTTTCTTATAAGAGTCCGTGCATCATTTATACGACAAGGACAAAGCCGGAGGAGGAGCTTTTGCAGCTTGCGATCCAGTATGGCGTGCCGGTTTTCATTACGGATAAGGAGACGTCGGCGTTTTCGGCGGAGCTGCAGCGATGGCTGAATGTGGAGCTTGCGCCGTGCATTTCCATCCACGGCGTGCTGGTGGACGTATATGGCGAGGGCGTTCTGATCATGGGCGAGAGCGGCATCGGAAAAAGTGAGGCGGCCTTGGAGCTGATCCGCCGCGGACATCGTCTGATTTCCGACGATGTAGTGGAGATCCGCAAGGTGAGTGATGTCAGCCTGGTAGGGAGCGCGCCGGATATCACGCGCCATTTCATTGAGCTGCGCGGTATCGGGATCATCAATGTCAAGACGCTGTACGGCGTGGAGGCGGTGAAGAATACGCAGACCATCGATATCGTCATCAAGTTGGAGGAGTGGGACAAGGATAAGGAGTACGACCGCCTCGGTCTGGAGGAGGAGTACATTGAGTTTCTGGGAAACCGCGTGGTCTGTCATTCGCTTCCAATACGCCCTGGCAGAAACCTGGCGATCATTGTGGAGGCAGCGGCAGTCAATCACCGTCAGAAGAAGATGGGCTACAATGCGGCGCAGGAGCTGTACAACCGCGTGCAGCAGAATCTGACCAGAAAGCGCGAGCAATAAATATAAGGAAAGAGAAAGGGCGAAGACTTTGCCCGAAAAATGGAGGATGGGGAAATGAAGAAGTATTGCTTTGGAATTGATGTAGGCGGAACTACCGTAAAGTGCGGTCTGTTTGATGTAAAGGGAACCGTGCTGGACAAGTGGGAGATTAAGACGCGGACAGAGAACAACGGCTGCAATATCCTGCCGGACGTGGCGGATACCATCGCCGATAAGATCCGCGAGAAGAACCTCGACCGCGACGAGATCGCCGGCGTCGGGCTTGGCGTCCCGGGACCGGTCAATGAGGAGGGCGAGGTTCCGGCTGCGGTAAATCTGCACTGGGGTTATGTGCATCTGGTCAATCAGATGGAGCGCCTTACCGGGCTGACCGTCAAGGCCGGAAATGACGCGAATGTTGCCGCGCTCGGCGAGATGTGGAAGGGCGGCGGCGCCGGCTACCATAATGTCGTTCTGGTAACGCTTGGTACCGGTGTCGGCGGCGGAATCATCGACAACGGTCAGATCATCACCGGCACGCACGGGGCGGGCGGAGAGATCGGGCACATCCACGTTACCGATTCACTCACGGCAAGGTGCAATTGCGGCAACTGCGGCTGTCTGGAGCAGGTGGCGTCGGCGACCGGCATCACCTTCCTGGCAAAGCGCCGTCTGGCGAAGGACGAAGCGCCGTCCGTGCTGCGCAAAAAAAATATCTCTGCAAAATCCGTATTCGACGCGGTAAAAGAGGGAGATGCAGTTGCGATTGAGATTGCTGAGGAATTTGGAAAGTATCTTGGCACTGCACTCGCAAATGTGGCGGGCGTCACCGACCCCGATATTTTCGTAATCGGCGGCGGCGTCTCCAAGGCAGGTCCGATCCTGCTGGAATTCATCCAGAAATACTATAAGCAGTATGCGTTCATCGCATGCAAGGAAACACCGTTCGCGCTCGCAGAGCTCGGCAATGACGCCGGGATTTACGGAGCGGCGAAGCTGGTGCTGTAAAGTAAAAAAATTGAGGCGCTTTCCATGCGGAAGGCGCCTCTTTTCTAGTAAAAGGTGATTACTCCGTCGTCGTAATACTGGTCAGCGGGAATATCCTCAAAGGAGGTACCGCCGCCGGCTTCGGTCTGGGCGGCATTGTTATCAACGGCCCCGGAACCGGCGGAGCCGTTATCCCCGCCAATCTGGATCACGCCGTCTGTGTTGCCGCCGGGATCACCGGTGGGATTGCCGCCGGTGTTATCCTTCTGTTCCGTTTCCGTTTCGGATTCCTTCTCCGTGAGAATTTCCACGGCAGCCGTATGTCCCGGGCACTGCTGTGTGGGCGGTGCATAATTGGAATCGTCCGTGGTGCCTTCGCTGCCTGCCGGACGCTGCACGAAAACGCGCGTCGTGGACGGACATGTTCCGGATGCTTTCAGCCCGGTTTCCGTACACACAGCGACTGCTACATGGACGTCGCAGGTTTGCGTCGGGACGGTGTCGGTCGTGAAATATTCCGTATAGACCTGACTTCCGCGCTGGTCCGCGGTGCACAGACCGTCTACTGCGAGTTTGCCGGATTTTTTGCAGACGGTCGCCGTGGTGATATTTTCCGGCTGCGCGAAAGATACGACCGGAAGCTCCGCGTGAATGCGGCTCATGATCGCGTTCCAGAGCGTCTTTGCATAGCGGCTGAAGCTGCTGTCGTAATCGGGCAGGGCGTCGTTGTTGTCGTAGCCGCCCCACACGCCGCAGGTGTAGTAGGGGGTGTATCCCTCAAACCAGATGTCCTTTGAATTGTCGGTGGTACCGGTCTTTCCGGCTACCGGCATATCGCCCAGGCTGATATTGCCGTTTGCAGTGCCCTCCGGACTCTTAATTACGTCCTCCATCGCTTTTGTGATAAGGAATGCCGTGGTATCCTTTACCACGCGCGTTTCCGCGCTGGTGTTATCCAGAATGACATTGCCCTGGCTGTCCTCGATGCGGGAGTAAAATTTCGGCTTAATATAGTTGCCGCCGTTTGCAAGCGCGGCGTAGGCGCCGGTCAGCTCCAGATTTACCACGCCGTCCGTGATGCCCCCGAGCGCCAGCGGCTGGGAGGCGTCGGAGAGCAGGTTGCCGTTCTCGTCCAGGTCGTTGTTGTAAAGCGTCGTGATACCGAAGCGCTCCAGGTAATCAATGCCTACCTGCGGCGTGATCTCCGTCAGACATTTGACGGCGACGACATTCACGGATTTCACAAGTGCAAAGTGAATGGTTTCCAGACCGCTGTAGCCGTAGTCGCTGTCCCAGTTTTTCAGCTCCGTGCCGGAGGAATACGCGTAGGGCGCGTTGTCGTAAACAGTGGCGAGCGTTTTTCCATTATGGTCGATTGCCGGAGCGTAGGCGGCGAGCGGCTTAAACGTAGAGCCGGGCTGTCTTCTTGTCGACGTAGCGCGGTTTAAGGTAAGGCTTGCTTCCTTCTCCCCTCTGCCGCCGACGATCGCTTTTACGTAGCCGGTCGACTGGTCGATGACCACTACAGATGCCTGCGGCTGCGGAACGAGAGAAATGCGCTCGCCGAGTACGGTGTCTCCCTCCGCGGTCATCGCCTCTTTAAACTGCGCCGCGTAGGAGCGCGCCGTATCTTCCTCATAAAACATCATATGAAAGGAAGCGTCCTGCGCCTCAAAATAATCCTGTATGTCCGCGTTGCCGTAATGGATCGTGCTGCCGCCCGCTTTCTGGATACTGAGGGCGTAATCAAGCCCAATCAGCGTCTCCACCGGATAATTGGCTGCGTTTGCAAATTCCTCGTCGCAGATCTGCTGGATTGTTTCATCCTGCACGCTGAGGATCCGCAGACCGCCGGAATAGAGCGCCGTGTACGCCTGGCTCGCTGTGTAACCGGCGTCTTTTTCAAGATCCTCAAGTACCTGCTCGATGAGCGCGTCGGTGTAGTAGGAATAGATCGTGGTCGTACCGGTCTGTACGTCCGTCTCCTGGATACGTGAATAGACATCGTCGGCGAGCGCTTCGTCGTACTCCGCCTGCGTGATATAGCCCTGCTCCAGCATCGCGTTCAGTATTTTTTTGCGCCGGGCGGCGTTTGCCTCCGGGTAGACGATCGGATTGTAGCCGGTGGGATTCTGCGTGATGCCGGCGATCACGGTGGATTCCGAGAGCGTCAGCTCCGAGACATCCTTATTAAAATAGCGATGGGCAGCAGCCTGCACGCCGTAGGCGCCCGCGCCGAGGTTGATGGTATTTAAGTAATCTTCGAGGATTTTCTTTTTCGCCGCGTCCTTTGTCATGGTCTGTTCCAGATTTTTTTCCAGCTCCAGCGCCAGATACTGCTCCTGGAATTTGCGCTTAAAGCTCTCCGCCAGAGAGGACTCGTTTACCCAGTCCGGGAACACGCTGTTTTTCAGAAGCTGCTGCGTGATGGTGCTGGCGCCCTCCGAGAAGCTGCCGCCGGTGATGCCAACCACAAAAGCGCGCAGGATGCCGCGGATATCAATGCCGTTGTGCTCGTAAAAGCGTTCGTCCTCCACGGCGACGACTGCGTTTTGCAGATGCTCCGGCACCTGGTCGATGGAAACCGGCGTGCGGTTTGAGGTGGGAGCCGTCAGCTTCTGCACCTGCTTTCCCTCGGCGCTGTAAATGTAGGTCGCCATCTCTACAGGAGCAGTGCTTAATGCGGAGATATCCGGCGCGCTCTTTAAAAGCCCCTGCATCATGCCGTAGCCCGCGCATACACCGGCGATGACCAGTGCGAATACCGCGACGAGAAACAGGCGGAGAAGCGTCAGCCCTGCTTTCTGCTCCACCTTTTCGGCGGTCATGTTCCGTTGTTTTTTCTCAATATCGTATCTGCCATATTTCATGCGCAGCATTCCTTTCTGATATAATACAATAATAAACAGTAACTAGTTTCTCTATTTTGCAAACGGTTATCCATAGTATAGCAGAAATTGAAAATAAATGCTATACTAAGATAAAGGGTGGAAAAGGAGAGGATTATGTCATATAAAATTGTTTACAGAGGCGGCGAGGGCGAGATCGTGGAGAAGAAATCACGCTTTATCGCGACAGTGCAGCCGGTGCATTCGGAGGAGGAGGCGCTGGGGTTTATCAACGGTTTAAAGAAAAAATACTGGAATGCGACGCACAACTGCTC
>CABRSG010000115.1 GCA_902473545.1 uncultured Lachnospiraceae bacterium
CGGAGCTTCGGGCGATCGCGGGCGATGAAAAGGAAATTGAGGATCGTTTTTACCGAGAGCTTGCTTTCGGCACCGGTGGTCTGCGCGGCGTGATCGGCGCAGGAAGCAACCGCATGAATATTTACACTGTGCGAAAAGCGACGCAAGGGCTTGCTAATTTTATAATAGAAGAAAAAGGTCAGGAGAAAGGTGCGGCGATCGCCTTTGATTCCCGGCGGATGTCGCCGGAGTTTGCGATGGAGGCTGCCCGTGTGCTTTGCGCGAACGGCATTAGAACGTACCTGTTTGAATCGCTGCGCCCGACGCCGGAGCTGTCCTTCGCGCTGCGCACGCTTGGCTGTATTGCAGGGGTCGTGGTGACGGCAAGTCACAACCCGCCGGAGTACAACGGCTACAAGGTATACTGGGAGGACGGCGCGCAGATCACGTACCCGAAGGACGAGCAGATTATTGAGCGTGTGAACAGCATCACCGATTATGCATTAGTGAAGACGATGGACGAAGCGGCGGCGCGTGAGAGAGGGCTTCTGACTATAATCGGCGAGGAAATTGATGCAAAATATATGGAGGAATTGAAAAAGCTGGTGCTAAATCCGCAGGTTATCCGGGAGCAGGCAAAGAATATGAAAATTGTCTACACGCCGCTTCACGGAACAGGAAACCTTCCGGTGCGCCGCGTGCTGGCGGAGCTTGGCTTTGAAAACGTTTATGTGGTGCCGGAGCAGGAGAAGCCGGACGGCGATTTTCCGACTGTTAGCTACCCGAATCCGGAGGACAAAAAAGCCTTCACGTTTGCGCTGGAGCTTGCAAAGAAGGTGGACGCCGACCTTGTGCTTGCGACGGATCCGGATGCAGACCGGCTCGGCGTGTACGCAAAGGATAGTAAAACTGGCGAATACATGGCGTTTACCGGAAATATGTCTGGCATGATCATCTGCGAGTATGAGCTGAGCCAGCGAAAGGCGAAGGGCTTGCTGCCGGAAAACGGTGCGATTGTCACCACCATCGTTTCCGGAAATATGGCGCAGGCAGCGGCAGAGGAGGACGGTGCAGCGCTGATCGAGACGCTGACCGGTTTTAAATACATCGGCGAGCAGATTAAATTTTTCGAGCAGGGGAAGAAGGATCATACCTTCCTGTTCGGCTTTGAGGAGAGCTACGGCTGTCTGGTTGGCACCCATGCGCGGGACAAGGACGCGGTGGTTGCGGTGATGGCGCTCTGCGAGGCGGCGGCATATTACCGGAGCTGCAATCTGACGCTGTGGGATCAGATGCAGGCGCTTTTTGAAAAGTACGGTTATTATAAAGAAGGACTTTACACGCTCACCTTAAAGGGCGCGGAGGGTGCGCAAAGGATTCAGCATATCTTAAAGAGTTTCCGCAGCGATCCACCAAAGCGTATCGGCGCGTGGAGGGTGGAGGCAATCCGCGATTACAGCGAGGATAAGCTTGTGGATTACCGGACCGGGGAAGAGAAAACGACAGGGCTGCCGAAATCAAATGTACTGTATTTTGAACTGGAAGAAAATGCGTGGTGCTGCGTGCGCCCGTCCGGCACCGAGCCGAAGGTGAAATTTTACATGGGCGTAAAGGGAAGCAGTCTGCAGGATACAGATCAAAAGCTGGAAGCGCTCACGCAGGCTCTGACGGCGCTGATTCCATAGGGAGGCAAAAGAAAATGGCATTACTGAAATTAAAACCAAGCTTTAAGGATTACATCTGGGGCGGACACCGCCTGGTGGAAGAGTATAACAAGAATTATGACGGAGAAATTCTGGCGGAATCCTGGGAGCTTTCCTGTCACCCGGACGGCCCCTCGGTAGTGATGAACGGGCATGATGCCGGACGGACGCTCCGGGAATACATTGACAAATACGGAAAAGAAGTGCTTGGAAGCAACTGCAGTCACTTTAAAAATTTTCCGATTTTAATTAAATTTATTGACGCAAAGGATAATCTCTCCATCCAGGTTCACCCGGATAACAGCTACGCGCTGAAAAATGAAGGGCAGTATGGAAAGACCGAGATGTGGTATGTGTGTGACTGCAAAGACGGGGCTTATTTGTATTATGGCTTTTCCAGGGAAATTGACAAGGCGGAGTTTGAGGAGCGCATCAGAAACAACACGCTCACAGAGGTGTTGAACGCGGTGCCGGTGCAGAAGGGGGACGTGCTGTTTATCGAGGCGGGCACTATCCACGCAATAGGCAAGGACATTGTGATTGCAGAAATTCAGCAGAACTCCAATATTACCTACCGCGTCTACGACTACGGACGCGTGGGGAAGGACGGAAAACAGCGCGATCTGCATATTGAGAAGGCTCTGGCGGTGACGAGGCGCGTGCCGCTTCTGCGCAGCAAATCGTTCCAGCCGCATGTGGCGGCGTGCGATTATTTCACAGTCGACCAGATATATCTCGACGGAAAGGTGCGCAGCGAGATCGATGGCTTCGTGGATGAGACATCGTTTGTGAGCGTTCTGATCTTGGACGGCGAGGGAACCATCCAGAGCGGAGGCTGCGGTTTGTCCTTTAAAAAGGGCGACAGCCTGCTTCTGACGGCGAGCAGCGGAAAATATCAGATGACCGGAAAATGCCAGGCATTAATGACGTACATCAGTTAGTTAAAAGCAGCATTTGATATTAAATTAAATAAAACTTAAATTCACTTAAAAAGAAATTGACATACCGGAAAGAAAAGGATATGATGAGTCAGGGAACCAGTAGACACAAAACGGATATCTGCATTCGGATTTGTGTCTGCACAGGAAATCGGAGGTCGCTATGACAGGAAAGACGAAGGAAAGAGCTGTCACGCAGACGGATATCGCGAGGGAACTGAATATCAGCGTGGTCAGCGTGTCGAATGCGCTGAACGGAAGGGCGGGCGTGAGCAATGAGCTGCGGCAGAAGATTATGGACACGGCGCAGGAGATGGGCTACCAGAGCGGAAACGTACAGCTTCCGTCGAATGAGATGGATGCCTGCATTGGCGTGCTGATCTCCAAGCGCTATCTGCTTGATACACCCTCTTTTTATATGAAGGTATACCAGGAGATCGTGCTGGCGGCGGCAGCGAAAAACTGCGTGACCTTTCTGGAGGTGCTGGATGTGGACGATGAGGCGGATCTGAAAATCCCGGAGCTGCTTGGCGACGAAAAGGTGGACGGCATTCTGGTGGTGGGCGAGCTGAAGCGCCCGTATACCAGTTATATCAAGGAGGAAAGCCGGGTGCCAGTGGTTTTCGTCGATTATTATGAGGACCTGCCGGACACCGATTTTATCATTAGCGACGGCTACACAGGCACCTGCTATCTCACCCGGCGAATGCTGGAGGCAGGTTACCGGGACATTGCTTTTGTGGGAACGATCAGCGCGACGTCGAGCATTATGGACCGTTATCTCGGCTACCGCAAGGCGCTGATGGAGCAGTCCATCGAGATACGCCCGGAGTGGATCCTCCCGGACCGGACTGGCAGAGAAGAAAAGCTGTTTGTGAAGTTGCCGAAGAATATGCCGCAGGCATTTGTCTGCAACTGCGATAAGACGGCGAGCCTTCTGATCGGGGAGCTGCAGGCGGCGGGATATTGCGTGCCGGAGGATATCGGCGTTGCCGGGTTCGACCATTTTCTGATGGAAAAGATAGAGGGCATCGAGCTGACGACCTATGACGTCGATATGGAGGCGATGGCGCGCATCAGCATCAACACGCTGCTGAACAAGATCAGACATCCGTATTTCAAATCGCGTCTGCGGGTGGTTGCCGGCAGAATGATTCGCGGGAACAGCTTTTAGCGCGGGAGAGGACGGCTTATGGAGAGAACAGTGAAACTCAAAGATATCGCAGACAGGCTGCAGGTGAGTGTGGTGACGGTCTCAAACGCGCTGGCGGGGCGCAGCGGTGTCAGCGAGGAGCTGCGCGGCAAAATTGAGCAGACAGCGCGGGAAATGGGCTATCAGAAAAAGCAGCGGCGTGAAAAAAAGCAGGGGATGGATCGGCGGGGGGTTCGCCCGGGAATGCGGATCGGCGTGGTAATCCCAAAAGAATATGTGACAAAATACGCCTCGTTTTACTGGGAGCTTTATCAGCGGGTGGCGATGGAGGCGTCCCGGATGGGCTGCTTTGTGCTGTTGGAGATTGTGGAGCACGGCGAGGACGGGCACAGCAGGCTGCCGCAGCTTCTGCAGGAAAACAGGGTTGACGGGCTGATCGCGCTCGGCATCCAGGATCGCGTCTATCTGGCAAGGCTCTACCAGAAAGCGGCGTGCCCGATGCTGATGTTGGACTGCAATTTCGATGAGATTCCCTGTGACGCTGTTGTTTCCAACGGATTTTACGGGATGTACCAGGTGACAAATCATCTGATTCGGCTGGGGCACACGCGGATTGCGTTTGTGGGGGAGCGCCTTGCTACGGGAAGCATCATGGACCGCTATCAGGGATACTCCAGGGCGTTGCTGGAGCACGGGATTGCGGAGCGCAGGGAATGGATCATTGCGGACCGTGACAGCGTGACGCGGGATACCATTCTGAAGCTGCCGCAGGAGATGCCGACTGCCTTTGCATGCAACTCAGATTACACGGCGGAGCTGCTTGCGCAGCTTCTTGTGCAGGAGGGACTGCATATCCCGGAGGACGTTTCACTGGCGGGATACGATGATTTTCTGGCGACGGGACTTCTCAAAGGACGGCTGACGACTTATGCGGTCGACATGGACGCGATGGCGCACGAAAGCTTAAAGCTTCTGATGAAGCGCATGGAGGACGCCGGCAGGGAAAAAATGGTGAGAACAGTTGACGGAAAACTGATTATCCGCGAAAGTGTGCAGAAAGTGGAGGGAGAAAACGGATGGACAGAGATAACAAGATTTTGAAGATTGACAAGCTGACAGACAATCCTTTTTTGAACATGTATGATCTGACGGCGCGCAACTGTGAGGGCAGGATCTTTCATTATTACTTCGCGTCGCGCGGCGAGGGCGAAAATTTAAAATGTCTTACGCGCAAAAATATGCCGGAGGGAATCATGATTTACGCTGTTCTGAAGGAAGATCCCTCGAAGGTAGTGCTGGTAAAGCAGTACCGTTATCCCATCAACGATTTCATCTACGAGATGCCCGCCGGCCTGGTAGACGCGGGTGAGCGCGTGGAGACGACCGCCGTGCGCGAATTTCACGAGGAAACCGGCATGACACTGGAGCTTTACGAGGGCGGCGACCCGGCGATGCGCAGCGCCTTTTATACCACGGTCGGGCTGACGGACGAATCGGTCAGCGTGCTGTACGGTTTTGCCGCCGGAAATCCGAACGGTGATTCCAGGGAGGCGACGGAGGATATCGAGGTGGTGATCGCCGACCGCGAGGAGGCGAAGCGCATCCTGCGCGAGGAAAAAGTGGCGATGAAGTGCGCGCAGTCGCTGATCCACTTTTTACATGCGGACCCGAAGGAGCCGTTTGCGTTTCTGGAGATGGAATAGTAAATTATGAAAGAAAAAAGGAGCAAGGTTATGGCGATTATTTTTGATGAGCAGCGGCGCGTATTTGCGCTGCATACCCCGAATACCACCTATATGATCGGGCTTTCCGATGAACCCGGCTACGTCGGGCACATTTATTATGGAAGAAGGCTGGAGGATTTAAGCGCCGGTTATCTTCTGCGCACCGAAGAAGCGCCGTTCACGCCTTCCGTTCACGCGCGGGAGAAGGGCATGTTTATGGACGTCTATCCGTTTGAGTATCCGGCGGAGGGTACGGGCGACTACCGCGAGCCGTGTCTGACGGTTCGCACGGAGAAGGGGCACCGCGTCTGCGAGCTGCACTATAAGCGGCATGAGATTTACGCGGGAAAGCCTGCGCTTCTCGGGCTTCCGGCGACCTTTGGAAAGAAAGCGGAATGTCAGACGCTCGACATTTACTGCGAGGATGATGTGATCGGGCTGGAGGTTGTGCTGCGCTACAGTGTGTTTGAAGACAGCGACGCGGTGACGCGCAGCGTGAGCGTGCGCAATTTATCAGAGAAAAAAATCTATCTGGAGCGCGTGCTGAGTGCCTGCCTGGATATGGATAACGAATCGT
The DNA here is from genome assembly GCA_902473545.1 of uncultured Lachnospiraceae bacterium. Lineage (GTDB taxonomy): Bacteria > Bacillota > Clostridia > Lachnospirales > Lachnospiraceae > Marvinbryantia. Next base: position 6,075 of record CABRSG010000115.1, read on the forward strand.
TTGAGCAAATCACACTGAACGGCTCCTGGGCGCGGGAGCGTCATATCGAACGGCAGAAGCTGGCGCATGGATATCAGGGGGTGTTCTCGGTGCGCGGAGAATCCAGCCACCAGAGAAATCCCTTCCTGGCGCTGGTGACGCCGGAAACCACGCAGGACGTCGGCGAAGTGTATGCGATGAACTTTGTCTACTCCGGCAATTTTCTGGCGCAGACGGAGCTGACGCAGCACGACGCGGTGCGCATGGTGATGGGCATTCATCCGCAGGACTTCTGCTGGCGGCTGCTGCCGGGCGAGACCTTCCAGGCGCCGGAGGCAGTGCTGGTCTACTCGGACGCCGGGCTTGGAAAGATGACGAAAACCTTCCACGATCTGTACCGCAATCATCTGATCCGCAGTAAATATCTGCATCAGAAGCGCCCGATCCTGATCAACAACTGGGAGGCAACCTACTTTGATTTCGACTCCGAGAAGCTTCTGGCGATCGCCCGCCAGGCGAAAGAATCCGGTATTGAGATGCTGGTGATGGACGACGGCTGGTTTGGAAAACGAAATTCGGACGACTGCTCGCTGGGCGACTGGTACGTGAACGAGGAAAAGCTGAAGGGCGGACTGAAAAAACTGGTGGACGAGGTGAAGGCGCTCGGCATGAAATTCGGCATCTGGTTTGAGCCTGAGATGATCTCACCGGATTCCGACCTCTACCGTGCGCACCCCGACTGGGCGATCCGGACGCCGGGCAGAGAGCCTGTGATGATCCGTCAGCAGTATGTGCTCGACCTGTCGCGCCCGGAGGTGGCGGATTATGCCTATGAGTGTGTGGCTTCCATCCTGCGTGAGACAGACATTGATTATGTGAAGTGGGACATGAACCGCCAGCTCGCCGACCTTGGCAGCGCTCGTCTGGAGGCGGACTGCCAGGGAGAGCTGCTTCACCGTTACGCGCTGGGGCTTTATCATATGCAGGAGCGTCTGGTGACGGAATTCCCGGAGCTTCTGCTGGAAAACTGCTCCGGCGGCGGCGCGCGCTTCGACGCCGGAATGCTCTACTACAGCCCGCAGATCTGGTGCTCGGACGATACCGATGCTTTGGAGCGCCTGGCGATCCAGGAGGGAACGGCGCTCGTCTATCCGCTCTCCACGATGGGCGCGCATGTGAGCGACTGCCCGAACCACATCACCGGACGGCAGACGCCGTTTGAGACGCGCGGCTATGTGGCTCTGGCGGGCACCTTTGGCTATGAGCTTGACATCACGAAAATATCGGAGGCGGACCGCGCGCTGATCCCGCAGCAGGCGGACATGTATCACAAATACAACGATCTCGTGCGTGAGGGCGACTACGACCGTATCGCCTCTTACCGGGAAAATCACCTGTACGACTGCTGGCAGGTGACGGCGAAGGATCAGAGCGAGGCGCTTGTTACC
>CABRSG010000116.1 GCA_902473545.1 uncultured Lachnospiraceae bacterium
AAAAACCCGTGGCTGGACTTGCACCAGCAAGATTAGTGCCATGCTCGGCACACAAAGCAAGGAGCCGCGGCATTTCTGCCGCAGCTCCCTTTTATTGCTCCTGATCCATAATCCTGTTATCCAAAAGCTTCTCCTAGAAATTTCCCATCTCTTCCTCGAAATCCGCAAATTCATCGAACACTTCCGCACCAGGATCTTCTGCGTTACCCTCATCAAAGTCAAGCTCGGTTCCATCCGCCGCATCCGGCTCTTCCAGACTCTCCGCGTCTGCAGCTTCCTGCTCATCCCCGGTATCCTCTACTTTATAAGCGTCCTCGAGAACTCCCATGATGCGGTCGTAAAGAATTACCTTGTCCGCGTCCTCCAGATAGCTGTCTGCAAGGAAGTTTTCGGAATCCATAAAGATCAGTCTTCTCACGTATTTATCGAGCTGCACCATCTCCTCATCCTCATAGGACTGATCCGGCGCCTGTGCTTCAGTATCTGCGATAATCGTCTGGCTGATCGTCGGATCTACTGCTTCCTCCATCTCTACGGCATCCACGCCCAGTGTCAGCACCTTCATAAGATACTGCTCCACCTTCTTCGGAAGAACCTGCGCCGCCGTTTCCGTAAGATATACCTGCGACGTACCGTCCTCGCTGTTGACCGTCGTGCTGCCAAACGCAAGATCCAGATCCGCCTTCACTTCATCATAAAGCGCACGGTCCTCACCCTGCAGATTTTCCTCCGCCACAACGACCGGCTCCTCAAACAGCTCTGTTTCCTGTGCTTCCGTCTCCAGCGCTGCCAGTTCTGTTTCCTGTGCTTCCATCTCCAACGCTGCCGGGTCGGTCTCCTGCGCCGCCTCCGTCTCAAACGCGTCGGTGATATTATCCAGAATCAGTGCATCGTCATTCTGCTGTGTCTCGCTCTCTGCCGGAAGCGTCTCTTCTGCTTCCGTTTCGTCTGTCGTGAATACCGGGTCGTCTATGGTAATCGTTCCGTCATCGGTTGCTTCCGGGATGCCGAATTCATTTTCCGTCTCCTGCTCAGACTGCTCCTGCACAGTCTGCGTGGTGTCCTCCTCGGAAACAACGATTCCGTCGCCCTCCAGTGCCGAAGGATCGGTATTATCCAGAATACTGTCTTCGTCTGTATCGTCAACCACGATCACTGCGCCGTCGTCATCCTCTTCCAGATCCTCCTTCGCAGCTTCCTTCGCAGCCGCTTCCGCTTCCTGTGCACGCTGCTCAGCCTCCTGCTGCTTTTCCTCGGAAGCGCCAGCGTCGCCGGCTACGTTTGCCTGTACGCGCTCCAGCGTTGCCTGCAGCTGGATGATATCGTACTCCTGCTCCGCGATCTGCTGCATCAGCTCTGCGATCTCTTCGCTCTGATCGTCATTGATGGTGATATCGTAATCATTTGACACCTCATTGACGATATTCGTGATTTCTTCAATATTCGTGACATTATTTTCAATAACCTGGATCTTCGTCTCGTTGATTACTGCAGTCGCCTTGCTCTGTCCAACCTCGTTCGCCAGGTTTCCGGTCGTCACCAGCTCCTGGTTTGCAAGCTCTACTTTAACGGGATCAAGCGTCTGTTTGCTCGCCTGCTCGTAAGCCATAATAACGCCCGTGAGCGCTCCGGTGCCGGATACCTTAAACGGGCACGCCGCAACTACCTGGCAGTTTGTCACGCCGGAGGTTGACAGGGTGGACGCGATCATATTACATGTTACCCACTCCAGATTTGCCGTCTTTACCTGAATGCCGCCCGAGCTGGTCGGCGCTACCAGTGCACAGCTATATGTATAGTTTCCGATCTGCTCCAGCGGAACATAAGAGCCAAGATGATTTCTCTCATCGGTATTGTTGATGTAAATGACATCTACCCCATCATAGGTCACACCGAAATACCGCATCATAGTGTCCTTCTGATCCTGCGACAGATCCGCGCCCAGCGTAACTACCTTGCGGCTGTCCGCCATCGCCGGAACCGCGCTGACAAGCACAGTCGCCAGTGCAAGTATCATACTGCTGACAAGTTTCTTCTTCATATCCACATCCTCCTTATAAATTATCTTTTTGTAAGTGCCTCCACAATTTTTTCAAAATGCATTGCATGGGACGCCTTCACCAGCACGGTGTCCCCCGCCCGGATAACTCCTTTCAGCGCTTCCATAGCTTCGTCCACCGTATCCGCCGTAATCACCTGCTTTCCCGGATCGAGCTGCCGGATCGTCTCCGCCATGCGGCGGCACAGCGCTCCAACACAGAAAAATACCGGTATATCCAGCTCAGCGGCAAATCTTCCGACCTCCTCATGAAGCTGACGCTCTTCGCCGCCAAGCTCCCCCATGTCTCCCAGAACCGCCACCTTCCTGCCCGCGGCGTCCGCAAGCACGCCCAGAGACGCCTTCATCGACATCGGATTGGCATTGTAGCAGTCGTCCACTACCGTGATTCCATTTTCTTCGATAATGTGGAATCTGCCGTCAAGCGCCTGCAGCTTTTCGATACCGCGCCGGATCTCCTCATGGCTCATGCCAAGCGCTCTGCCGACTGCCGTTGCAGCCAGCGCATTCAGCACCATGTGATATCCAGGAATAGGAATCGTCACAGCAAAGCTTTCTGTCCCGTCATGAATTTTGCACTTTACTCCCTTTAAGCCCACATTTTCGATGTCCGTCGCACGAATGCCGCGCTCACTCTCGATGCTGAAAAACTGCGGCGCGATTCCTTTGACCTCCTTTAATGTGGACAATTTATCATCATCCCCGTTCAGAACAATCTTTCCGTCGGGGGCAATGAAATCAAATATTTCTGACTTCGCCCGCAGCACGCCGTCGCGGTCGCCCAGAAACTCCAGATGACAGGTGCCGATATTCGTGATCACGCAGATATCCGGTCGGGCAATCTTACTTAAACGGTGCATTTCTCCGAAGTGGTTGATACCCATCTCCAGAACCGCCACCTCATCCTTCTCGCGCAGTCCGAAAACAGTGAGCGGCAAACCAAGCTCATTGTTGAAATTGCCGGGCGTTTTTAGTACCCGGTATTTTTCCGAGAGTACACTGGCGATCATCTCCTTCGTGCTGGTCTTTCCGACGCTGCCGGTGATCCCGACCACCTTTACAGCAAGCTGCTTCCGGTAAAATTCCGCGATCGCCATCAGCGCCTTTAAGGTGGATTCCACGCGGATGTACGCACCTTTGACCTCCTCCGGCTCCTTTTCACAGAGCACGCAGAGTGCGCCCTGCTCATAGACCTGCGGAATGAATCTGTGACCGTCCACATGCTCTCCGGGAATCGCCGCAAACAGGCTGCCCGCCTTCGCCTTCCGGCTGTCGGTGACGATGTCCGCCACCTCCCGGATGCGGTCAGCGTCCCCTCCGACATATGTGCCGCCGCAGGCTTTTGCAATATTTTCCAATGTGAGATTTTTCATAAAATTACCTCGACACCTCAATCAGTTTTTCGCACAGATCCGCATAGCTCATGCCGACTGCCGCTGCCTCCTGCGGAAGCAGGCTGGTCGGCGTCATGCCCGGAAGAGTGTTTGCTTCCAGACAGTACATGTCGCCGTTTTCATCCATCATGAAATCCATGCGCGCGTAGCTTTCCAGGCGAAGCGTATGATACGCCTTTACAGCGATCTCCTGCATCTTTTTTGTAAGTTCTTCACTGAGCGGCGCCGGGCACGTCTCGATCGTACTCCCCGCCTGATATTTGTTTTTGTAATCGTAGAAACCGGAAATCGGGGCGATCTCCACGATCGGATACGCCTCGCCGTCGATCACGCCTACCGTATATTCCTTTCCGCTGATGTACTGCTCCACGATCAGCTTATCCTCGTAGGTAAAGCCGTTTCTGACTGCCTCTTCGAATTCCTCTTCTGTATTTACAATGTAAACGCCCACGCTGGAACCGCCGCACGCCGTCTTTACCACACACGGAAGCCCTGCGCCAAGCTCCTCTGCAGTCCTCGGCGCTTCTGTTTTTTCAATGATCACACCTGCCGGAGTCGGCACGCCGTTTTCGCGGAACATCTGCTTCGTGATGGTCTTATCCATCGCAAGCGCGCTGCCGAGATAGCCGCTTCCGGTATAGGAGATGCCGAGCAGGTCAAACGCCGCCTGGATCCTTCCGTCCTCGCCGCATGCTCCGTGCAGCGCCAGAAATACCATATCCGCCGCCCTGCACACATCGAGCACGTTCGGGCCAAAAAATCCTCTTTGCTCCGCCTTTATCCTCTCGATTGAATCGTTAAAGCTTCTTATGTATGCCGCCTCGCACTCGACGTCATATTCCTGCGCAAATGCGGTTTCCGCCTGCAGATTTTCCTTTCCGCAGAACACATCAAGCAGGATCGCCTGGTGCCCTTTGCTGCGCAGCGCCTCGCACACCTTAGTGCCGGACACAATAGAAACGGCGCGCTCCGTGCTGGTTCCTCCTGCCAGAACTACGATTTTCATACCTTCCATCTCGCCTCCCTCTTTATAGGAAACGACAAAACGAGTTTCGTTTTCTTCGTTTGCTATAAGTATACCTAAAAGGAAGTCACAATACAAGTGTATCATCACTTCCTTTATCTTAAATATTTATTAGTTTTTTATTTATTTTCTAAAATCTTGTCGATGCTTACCAGCTTAACGCTGAGCACGAAAATCTCCGCCGCGATCGCCAGCTCTTCCGGCGTCGGATAGGACGGCGCGATACGGATATTGCTGTCCTGCGGGTCCTTTCCATACGGGTAGGTAGCGCCCGCTTCCGTCATGACAAGCCCTGCTTCCTTTGCTTTCTGCACGATCGCTTTTGCGCAGCCCGGCAACGCGTCGAAGGAGATGAAATAGCCGCCGCGCGGACGGATCCAGCTTCCGATCTCCAGACCGGTCAGCTCTGTATCCAGCACGTTCAGCACCGCCTCGAATTTCGGGCGCATGATGTCGGCGTGTTTCTTCATGTGGCTCACCATTCCGTGAATGTCCTTAAAGAAACGCACGTGACGAAGCTGGTTCAGCTTATCGTGTCCGATCGTCTGGATGCGCATCTGCTTGCGGATGTACTCCAGGTTTGCCGGGGACGCTGCGATCGCCGCCACGCCGGAGCCCGGGAAGCTTACCTTGGAGGTGGAGCAGAATTTAAATACCATATCCGGGTTGCCCTCTTTTTTGCATTCCATCAGGATCTCGATCAGATGATCCTGCTTGTCGTCATACAGATGGTGGATGCCGTATGCGTTATCCCAGTAAATACGGAAATCCTTCGCTGCCGGCTTCAGGCGTGCAAAACGGCGCACCGTCTCGTCAGAGTAGGTGATACCCTGCGGGTTGGAATATTTCGGCACGCACCAGATGCCCTTTACCGTTTCGTCGTTGTTGACGTATTCCTCGACCATATCCATATCCGGTCCGTCCTGCGTCATCGGGATATTAATCATCTCAATGCCAAAATATTCCGTGATAGCAAAATGACGGTCGTATCCCGGCACCGGGCAGAGAAATTTTACCTTATCCAGCTTGCACCACGGCGTGCTTCCCATTACTCCGTGTGTCATGGAGCGTGCAACGGTGTCAAACATGATATTCAGACTGGAGTTTCCGTAGATGATGATCTGATTCGCCGGAACCTCCGTCATATCTGCAAGAAGCTCCTGCGCCTCCGGGATACCATCCAGAACGCCGTAATTTCTGCAGTCTACGCCTGTTTCACACTTCAAGTTGGAAGTACTGTTCAAAACATCCATCATGCCCATCGCAAGGTCGAGCTGCGCTGCCGAGGGTTTTCCTCTGGACATATCCAGGTGCAGGTTCTGCGCCTTGATCTGGTCATATTTCTTTTCAAGCTGTTTCTTCTCTTTCAGTAATTCTTCCTTGCTTAAATCCTTGTACGCTGCCATTTTTTCATTCTCCTCCTGTGATTTTATAATATAATGATGCTCTGCATCATTACTGCCTTAAATAAATTCCCTGCGACTCAATCCAGTCGTCGATATCCTCGATGCACTCCTGCGCCCAGGTCGGACTGAGTTCCTTCGCCGCAGTCTCCTTTAACGCCTCTTTTTCCTGTTCCCGTTTTTTCTTTTCTTCACTCATGCGTAAGCCCCCTTTTCCTGCAGACGGCTGCGCACACAGAAGCGTCTGCATATTAATCTTTTTCTTTTCGGTTGAAGAAGCCCTCCTGTCCAAGCTCCTGCGTCTGCACGCTTCCGCGCACCTTAAACTGAAGCTCCGGGTTCTTGATGCTCACCCTCGTGTGCTCCGGCACCGAGGAAGTGATAAATGCGTTACTTCCAATGACCGCCCCTTCTCCGATAATGGTCTCTCCTCCCAGAATGGATGCCCCGGAGTAAACGGTCACATTGTCCATGAGCGTCGGATGACGCTTCGCGCCGCGCAGCGACTGTCCGCCTCTCGTGGAAAGCGCGCCCAGGGTCACGCCCTGGTACAGCTTCACATTTTTGCCGATAACGGTAGTCTCGCCGACTACCACGCCGGTACCGTGGTCGATAAAGAAATACTCGCCGATCGTCGCCCCCGGATGGATGTCGATACCGGTGAGGTTGTGCGCGTGCTCCGTCATGATCCGCGGAATCATTGGTACTCCCAGAATATGAAGCTCGTGCGCGATGCGGTTGACGCTGATCGCGAATACGCCCGGATAGGAAAAAATAACCTCATCCGTGTTGAACGCCGCCGGGTCGCCGTCATATGCCGCCTGCACGTCCTTCGCAAGCATCCCTCGCAGCCACGGCAGACGCCGCAGAAATTGCTGCACGATCTCCCCCGCCCTGCAGCGGCACTTTTCCTCTGTCTTTTCTCCCGCACATTCCAGCGCTTTCGCCACCTGCTTCGTCAGCTCGTACTCAATATTCTCCAGAAGCTCTCCGACATGGTAGCGCACCGTCGCGCTTTTCAGTTTCTTGTACTCAAAATATCCCGGGAACAGTATCTGACGCACCATCTCGCATATTTTGATGATCATCTCCCTGTTCAGCCGGTTGTCAGAATCAATGTTGCTGATAACAGAATGCTCCCGGTAGCTGTCCAGCAGAGAATCAACCAGCGCTTCCATCTGCGCTGCCTGTAGATTGTTCATGTGCTGCTCTCCTAAAATCATTTTGCGGATAGTATAGCACATTTTAAAAAAAAGAGCAAACCATATCTCAGATTTGCCCCTTTGCACATATTTATTTTATAGCAGGTCGCATTTCCTGTCAAATACTTTGTTACTGTTCACGTCGTTCACAGTAACACACTTTTAGTATCCGGGCCGTAAAAACATTTATTTTTTCCTTGACATCCCCGTGAAGATACTATATAATTTCTGTTGTTGCAGGAATGCAAATGTTATTTATACATCTTTCCTGTATGCCCAGATAGCTCAGTTGGTAGAGCAGAGGACTGAAAATCCTCGTGTCACTG
>CABRSG010000117.1 GCA_902473545.1 uncultured Lachnospiraceae bacterium
GAAGCCCAGATTGCGGCGACGGGACCGGATAACGAGGCGATGGGTGAAGCTCTGGCGGAGGAACTGCTGGCGGACTTGGGCGAAAGCCTTGACGGAAAAACTATCGGGATTTTTTCGGAGATGGACGGCTCGCAGGAGCTTAAGGAGCGGGCGGATGGTTTTACGCAGGCGATAGAGGGAACGGGCGCTGTCATCGACTGGACAGCAGGCGCAGTTTCGCAGGAGGATGCAAAAAATATTCTGGCGGAGCAGGCGGCGGTTGATTTTGTGATCTGTCTGGACGATAGCAGTCTGGTGGCTGCCGGAAAAGAGGCGGCAGCAGGAAATCTGCACGGCGCGCGTGTTTACGGAATCGGACATTCCACAGAGGCGGGTTACTATCTTTACCGGATGCCTGACGGATCTGCCAACCGGCAGTCTGGTGGTGCCGGATGAATTTAACGTCGGGTACCAGAGCCTCACGGAGGTGGCGCGCAGGCTTGACAACCGGTTTTACAAGATGAAAAACGCGGTCATTTCCTACACGGTGCTTTACCGGGAAACGCTGTTTTCCAGGGAGAACCAGGAGCTTCTTTATACAATGAGCCAGTAAAAGAGGAAGAGCATATGAGAAGGAAGAACGTTTATCTGGCAGGAATCGCAGCGGGAGCGGCGGCGCTTCTGCTGTGCGGCTGCAGCGCTTCAAAGGCGGACGAGAGAAAACAGATTCAGGTCGGCGTTGCCTGTTATGACAAAAGCGATACGTTTATCAGCTCACTGATCGACTGCTACCGGGAGCAGCTTGGACAGTATCGGGAGGAGGGGCTTTCTGTCACCGTGACCGTGATGGACGCCGCCGGTCAGCAGCGGACGCAGAACGACCAGATTAAAGAGCTGCTGGATGCCGGGTGCAATGTGCTCTGTGTGAATCTGGTAGACAGGACAGATCCATCAGAGATCATCGACCTTGCAAGGGATCGCGATGTGCCGATCGTCTTTTTTAACCGGGAGCCGGTGGCGGAGGATATGTCGCAGTGGAGCAGGCTGTATTATGTGGGTGCCTATGCGGAACAGTCGGGCACTATGCAGGGCGAGCTGGCTGCGGAATATATAAAAGAAAATGAGGACGTCGACCGCAACGGTGACGGGAAGATTCAGTATGCTGTGCTGGAGGGTGAGGCAGGGCACCAGGATGCGATCATCCGCACGGAGAACGCGGTGGACACGTTAAAGAAAAATGATATTCGCCTGGAAAAGCTCAGCTATGGCATTGCCAACTGGAGCCGCGCCCAGGCGCAGAACCGCATGACGCAGATGATCGGACAGTACCCGGATGAGATTGAGCTGGTGCTTGCCAACAACGACGACATGATCCTCGGCGCAATCGACGCCTATGAATCGCTGAACATCGCAGAGGAGAAAATACCGGTATTCTTTGGGATTGACGGAACAGATGTGGGACTGGAGGCGGTTTTGGACGGTAAAGTGGCGGGAACCGTATACAACGACAAGGAGGGACAGGCGCAGGCAATGGTAAAGCTGACCGTCGCCCTCATCACCGGCGAGGGGATGGATGAGATTGTTTTCGAGAACGAGCATTATATCTATCTGCCCTACGCGAAGGTCACAAAAGAAAATGCAGCCGATTATCAAAATACCCGCTTTCAGTATAAATAGAAGGCATCAGGAGGGAACTATGGATAGTAGAAAACGAATAGGAAATTTAGCAACGGCCGCGGCAGCAGCCGCAGGTTTTATGGCGCTCGGATGGTCGTTTTTTGATATGACGGTGCGCTGTAAAAAAGATCGGAAGCAGGTAAAGAAGCAATGGTTTTCCCTCACTCATGCAAAGATCAACCATCCGCGGCACAAGTTTGAAAAGGAATATGAGGAGGGCGTGGCGTGGTTTAAAGCGCAGCCGCTGCAGGATTGCTATATCCGCAGCCGGGATGGGCTGCGGCTTCATGCCAGCTATCTGCCTGCCGAAAATGCAGAGCGCATTGTTCTCCTGAGCCATGGATATAAGGGAAGCGGTTATGGGGATTTTGCATACACGGCACAGTTTCTCCATGAGCATCATTGCAGTCTGCTGCTCATCAACCAGCGGTGCTGCGGGGAGAGCGAGGGGGAATACATCACCTTCGGGGCAAAGGAGCAGCAGGATGTGCGGGACTGGACGTGGTACCTTGCGAAACGCAACAAAAACAAGCTCCCAATCTATCTGTATGGGGAATCTATGGGAGCCTCGTCGATCCTGATGGCGTCCGGGCATCCGCTGCCGCGCGAGGTAAAGGGACTGATCGCGGACTGCGGATTCAGCTCCATGAAGAGACAGATACAGGACATGGCGGCAAACTGGTTCCATTTGAAATGGATAGGACTCCTGTTGCTTAGGCTTGAGCTTTTCTGTCGGATTTTTGCGGGCTTTTCCATGAAGGAGGCGGATACTACGGAGGCGCTGAAGGTAAATGCTTGTCCGGTGCTGTTTTTTCACGGCATGAAGGATACCTATGTAATGCCGGAAAACACCGTGCACAATTACTCTCTGTGCAGCGCGCCAAAGGAGCTTGTGCTGATGCCGGAGGCGCGTCACCTGTGCAGCGCTTATGAGGCGCCGGAGTTATACAGGAGCAAATTGCTGGAGTTTTTTCAGAAATATGATGGGACACCGGCCTAAAGTAAAAGGATGACAGTAAGGAAATATCTGCAAAGCATATCGTAAAGGACAGCCAGGCAATGCTGGCTGTTTTTTGTTGCCATGCATACGACAAAAACGTCCGGTGGACGTTTTTTAGTTTCCGCGAGCAACGAGCCAGGCGGATGTGCCCGCACATCCATTTGGCGACTGCCATGTATCCGAAGGGAGCTGTCGTCGGCAGGTCCTGCGGGTTTGACGTCAGGAAAAACGTCTCGGACAATTTCACGTAAACTGTTTGTTAAATCCCCGAGGGGGTAGAAATTAAAAATAAAATGTGTTAAGTTCTCTGTCGAAGATGAAAACAGGAGGTAACACATGAGAGAATATTATCCATTAACAGCAGCGCAGAAGATGCATCACAACTGGATTCAGAAGTATCAGACACAGCAGGTGTCGGGTGTGAGCGTGGTGGCGTCCCTGCAGTCGCCGCTGGATTTTGGACTTCTGAAAAAATGTATACAGCTAGAGATAGAGCGTTACGGGTGTATGCGCATCCGTTTTACAAAGCCGGATAAGAAGGGCGAAGTGAAGCAGTATATTGTGGATCAGGATACAAGAGATATCCCGCTGAAGGATCTGTCCGGTATGAGTATGGAGCAGGCAGATGCACTGATGCAGCAGTGGGCTTACGAAACCTTTGACGGCGACGATATTCCGCTTTGCGATGTGACGATGCTGCACCTGCCGGAGGGGTACAACGGATTTTTTATCCACATGGACCATCGACTGATCGATTCCTGCGGTCTGGTTGTAATGATCAATGATCTGATGCAGCTTTACACACATTACCGGTTCGGTGCGGCGTATCCGCAGGATCTGGCGGATTTTGAAACTGTGCTGGAAAAGGACTTAAAGAGAGCAAACAACGAGAAGCGGTTTGCAAAGGATAAAAAATTCTGGGACGATCAGCTTAATGCACTGGGAGAGCCGCTGTATTCCGATATCCAGGGAACTTCCGTTCTGGAGGCGGCAAGAAAAAAGCATAAAAACCCGATGCTGCGGGCGGCGGATATTGAATTGAAAAATCTGTTTGTGGAGGTGAAGGATTATCAGCTAGAGCCGGAGCCGACGAAGAATCTGATCGATTTTTGCATGAACCATCAGCTTTCCATGACAAATCTCTTATTGCTTGGTATCCGTACGTATCTGTCGAAGGTGAATAACGGGCAGGAGGACATCACGATTGAAAACTTTATCTCCAGACGTTCCACACACGATGAATGGACGTCGGGCGGCAGCCGCACGATTATGTTCCCATGCCGGACGGTGATCAGCCCGGAGACGGATATTCTGTCGGCGGCGTATGAGATCCAGAATGTGCAAAACCGCATTTATATGCACAGCAATTACGATCCTGCGCTGATTGAGGAGGAAATGCGCAGAAGATATCACACACCGGAAAATACAACGTATGAAAGCTGTTACCTTACGTACCAGCCGATGCCGGTGCAGGTGGATAACCCGCATCTTGCGGGGATCGGGCAGCATGCAAAATGGTTTGCAAACGGCGCGGCGACGAAGAAGATGTATCTGACCGTGTCACACACTGCGAACGGCGGCATGAACTTCTCTTATCATTATCAGACAGCGCAGCTTGAGGAGCATGATATGGAGCTTCTGTATTATTATATGATGCGTATTCTGTTCAAGGGTATTGCCGAGCCGGACATGAGTATCGGAGAAATCATGGAGCAGGTGTAAATGATAACGCGGCTGCAGGAAACGAGGACAAGATGCAGAAAGATGTATGGAAAATATTGATTTTTTAGTATATGGAGGAAGAAACTATGACACAGGAAATGCAATTTAAAACTATCGCCGCGCAGTATTGCAGCGTAAAACCGGAGGACATGACAGGTGATATGAGATTCCGCGAGGATCTGGGATTCAGCTCCCTTGATTTTATGTCCTTCCTCGGAGAGCTGGAGGATACCTTCGACGTGGAGCTGGAGGAGGAAGAGGTTGCACAGGTTCTGACGGTTGCAGAGGCACTTGCTCTGCTGGAGAGATTGCAGGAGGAATAAAGAGATGCTGATTCGTAATATTCTGAAAGAGAGCGGAAGAAATTATGCGGATATTCCGGCGATAAAATGGCTGAAAAAGAAGGAAATACAGGAGATAAATTACCGCGCACTGCTGGAGAATGTGACGGCGGTAAGGAAGGGACTGCTTGCGGAAGGCTTTTCGGGAAAGCATATTGCGCTGATCGGAAGCAGCTCTGCGGAGTGGGTGGAGAGCTACCTGGGAATTATTACCGGAAGCACGGTTGCTGTGCCGCTGGATGTGAATCTTCCGGGCGAGGATCTGATCGATCTTCTTAACCGTTCCGACGCGGCGGGCTTGTTTCTGAGTCCGAAGCAGAAGGGACTTCTGGAGCAGATTCGGGAAAAATGTCCGAAGCTTCAGAAAATCTGGATGCTGGAGGATGCGGAAGCATCGCAGACTGACAGCGCGGCGATCTTCAGCCTGGCGGATTTAAAAGCAGCTGGCGCGGACAGTATGGCGGACGCCAACAGACCGGACCCGGAGGGAATCGCGACGATTATTTTCACCTCCGGAACGACCGGAAAGAGTAAGGGCGTCATGCTGACACAGAAAAATCTGGCGGAGAATGTGAAGGCGGTGCAGTATACCGCAAAACCTGGCAGCGTGCTGCTGAGCGTGCTCCCGATCCATCACGCGTTCTGCCTGGTGATGGACTGGCTGAAGGGATTTTCGCTTGGCACGACCGTATGCATCAATGATTCGCTTCTGCATATGGTGAAAAATATGGGCGTATTCCAGCCGGAGGTCATGCTGATGGTTCCGCTGATGGTGGAGACGATTTACAAAAGACTTGCCGCGGCGGACGCTTCCATTCCGAAGCAGATGGTCGCAAATGCTGTATTTGGAGGAAGGCTGCACACCATTTTCACAGGCGGCGCGCATCTCGATCCGTATTATATTGAGAAATTTGATGAGTACGGCGTGGCTGTTCTGGAGGGCTACGGCATGTCGGAGTGTTCCCCGGTCATCAGCTCAAATACGCCGGAGGCTCATAAAGACGGCTCCGTTGGCAGACCGCTGCCGAATGTCGAGATCGCGTTTGACAATGGAGAAATTCTGGTGCGCGGAAGCAGTGTGATGAAGGGCTATTATCAGATGCCGCAGGAGACGGCGGATACCTTAAGGGACGGCTGGCTCCACACGGGCGACAAGGGCTATCTTGACGAGGACGGTTTCTTGTATATTAACGGGCGCGTCAAGAATCTGATCATTCTCTCCAACGGAGAAAATATTTCGCCGGAGGAAATTGAGAATAAGCTGGCGCTCGGCGCTCTGGTGGGCGAAGTGGTTGTAACCGGCGAAAATAACGGGCTTACGGCAAGGATTTTCCCGGATCCGGATGTGGCGGCAGCGAAGGAGCTGGATGCGCAGGCAATTCAGGCGGAACTGCAGGCATTTATAGATCAGTACAATAAGACGCAGCCGACCTACCGTCAGATTACCGGGCTGGTTGTGCGGAAAAATCCGTTTATCAAGAGCGCCACAAGAAAAATCAGGCGGCAGGAGGTCTTGATTGACGAGCCGTGCTAAGACATAAACGGCAGCATCCCGCCCACGAAGGCGTGCGTGAGGATATCTGCGATCGTTTCCGGCGAGCTGCGGAAATCCTCCATGATCCATTTGTGCAGTACACCGATGGTACTGCCGATCGCGCAGGCGATCATATAGGCAAATTCTTCTTTACTGCTGTGCGAAGGTGCGGTGGTGCGGGTGATATTTGTCACATATTGATGAAACATGGTCAGAGTTTTCTCAAAAAATCCGTCCCCCTGCGGGTTACATAAAAGATTCGCCAGAAACGGATTGGTCTTTGTGTAATTGCAGACGGTAAGAAAAAAAGATTTACACATATCATAGTCATTCTTCGGGTGAAAAGTCTCCATGAGGGAAAAAATATCATGGATAGTCTTATCCTCGATAGCGTTAATCAGAGCCGGAATATTTTCGTAGTGATTGTAAAAGGTGCTGCGGACAATTCCGGCTCGTTTTATCACATCCGATACCGTGATCTTATCCAGTTCCTTTTCTTTTAAAAGTAAAAAGAAAGCGTCGTAGATCGCTTCGTCAGCGACGGAATAGCGCTCATCAGATTTTCCATCAAATTGTGTATCCTGTATTTCGTAATTCATAAGGTTCTCCTGTGGGGATAGATTTCAGATAAGTCTATTATATCACAGACCGGGCGGCGAAATGAACGGAAAATATAGAATTTTTTGAAGCACATGGATGACAAAATACGTTCGTTCGTTTATACTATATATAGTTTATAAAAAAACAAAAGATATGGAGAATACCCTGACATGGAAATGATGCAAGCATTTGGGCAAAAACTGGTAAACATTGTACTGGCAGCGTACGAATTTTTGTGGGGCGATCTGGTGACGATTCCGATTCCGGGCGGCGGCAGCGCCGGGCTGTCGCTGCTGATTCTGATTCTCGTTCCGGTGGGCGTATACTTTACGATCAGAACGCGGTTTGTGCTGGTGCGCATGTTTCCGGAGATGCTGCACATTGTCGTGGAAAAGAAGCAGGAGACGCAGAAAAACAGTATTTCCGGGCTGCAGGCGCTGATTGTGTCCACCGCTACCCGGGTCGGTATGGGAAACCTGGTGGGCGTG
>CABRSG010000118.1 GCA_902473545.1 uncultured Lachnospiraceae bacterium
CGCTGGAAAAGGATGCGGACGGGAATTTTTCCGTCAACGGGCAGAATGTGATGATTCCCTTCATCTATAAGTCCACAGACAATATGATGATCCAGATGCTCCGGCAAAAAGGCGCCGGGTATTCCACTGAGGACGGGGAAATCCAGATTTTCAGCGATACCACAAAGGAGCTTCTTTACACGATCGCGGAGCATGTGAAGAGCGGAGCGTTTTCCACCTTCAAGATATCCAGCTATCCGGCGAATTTCCTCAATGCCGGGCAGTGTATCTTCGACTCCACAGCGGGCGCGACCTGGATGGGCAGTCACGCGCCGCTCTCCGACATCAGCGAGGATAAATTCGTGGAATTTGAGACGGCGGTCATGCCGGTTCCGCAGTTTGACACGGAAAATCCGCAGATGATATCGCAGGGGCCGTCTGTCTGCATCTTCCAGAAGGAGGATTCGCAGGAGGTGCTCGCCTCCTGGCTGTTTGCGCAGTATTTGCTCACCAACGAGGTGCAGATCGCCTACGCGCAGACCGAAGGCTACGTGCCCGTCACCGCAAAGGCGCAGGAGAGCCCGGAGTATCAGGATTATCTCGCAAGATGCGGCGAGGACAACAGCACATACTATGACGTGAAGATCAAGGCGTCAAAGCTTCTTTTAGACAACGTGGAGCACACCTTTGTGACGCCGGTATTTAACGGCTCGGCCTCCCTGCGTGACGCAGCCGGTCAGATGATCGAAAACGTGGCAAAATCCACGCGCAGAAAGCAGACAGTCGACGACGCCTATATCGAGACGCTCTATGGCGACGTGGCGGCGCTCTATCACCTTGATGAAGGACAGGGGACTCTCTCAGACGGCAAAAAAGCGGATCTTGGACCGCTGCCGGCCACCGCGGTGATCCTGCTGGCGACGCTCGCGGCAGTATGGGTGCTGATTTTGCTGTATGCCGTTTTGAAGGCTGTAAAGAAAAAATAAGGCACATATGACATCGGATTCCCGGATAAAATACCTGATGCAAACAAAAATACAAAAAATGTCAGCCAGACATTGATTTCTGAAAATTTTCGGTTATAATAGGGAATGAATACAGATTCCAAAGGAGGATAATCATGAAAAAGATTGCAGCATTTTTATTAACGCTTTCTCTTGCAGCCGTTTCCGCAACCTGCGTTATGGCGGAGGAAGCAGAAACAGATGTAAAGTCCGAGGGCGTTATGACACATGAGGAATACGTAGCGGCAGAGCTTGATTCCGAGGTTACCATCGAGACCTACGTGCAGGCAAAGCAGTCCTGGTGGGAGGACAAGGCGACCGTTTACACACAGGACAAGGACGGCGCATACTTCCTGTACGACATGGCATGCTCTGAGGAAGATTATGAGAAGCTGAATGTCGGCACAAAGATCAAGGTTACCGGCTATAAGGCTGAGTGGTCCGGCGAGGTGGAGATCATCGACGCGACCTTCGAAATCCTTGAGGGCGAATACGTTGCTCCTGTGACGGATGTGACAGACCTGCTTGGCAAGGATGAGCTGATCGACCATCAGAACGAGTACGTTTCCTTCAAGGGCATGACCGTGGAGCCGTCCACAGATGCAGACGGAAACGAGGTGGCTTTCCTTTATAACTGGGATGGCTCCGGACAGGACGGCGACGATCTGTACTTCAACGTTTCCCTGAATGGTGAGACATACAGCTTTGTTGTAGAATCTTATCTGTGCGATAATACTACCGACGTTTACAAGGCAGTGAAGGAGCTGCAGGTGGGAGACGTCATCGACATGGAGGGCTTCCTGTACTGGTACGAGGGCGTAAATCCGCACATCACCTCTGTAAAGGCAGCAGAATAAAGGAATCCAAAAAGCTTTTTTCGGAATCACCTCGAAAGAGGTGATTCTTTTTTGAATCGCATAAATGAAAAATAAAGGAAAGATACTATGAACAAAAAGAAACTGATGGTCCAGTACAGCGCGCTGCAGGGCTGCTACTGGATGCTGTTTGGTGCTGTTTACAGCTTTTCCACCGTATATCTTCTGGCGCGCGGCTTTACCAGCGCGCAGATCGGCATCTGCATTGCTGTTGGAAATGTCTGCGGCGTCATTTTGCAGCCGGCCTTTGCCGGGATAGCGGACCGTTCAGAAAAGCTGACAATCCATAAGCTGACGACGCTTCTTGCCGCCCTGATGCTTTTCACGGTGGCGCTGCAATATTTTACGCCGGATATACTCTGGCCTGTTGCAATCCTTTTTGTATGTACCAACGCGCTTCTGCAGGTGCTGCAGCCGCTGGTAAATTCCGTGAGCATTTATTATATCAACCGCGGCGTTAACGTGGATTTCGGCATTGCCAGAGGCATTGGCTCGCTGCTGTACGCAGTCTGCTCCAGCATTCTCGGCGCACTGGTCGCGCAGATCGGAAGCAGGGTCGTGCTGGTGGCGGCGGGAATCCTGCTTGCCGTTATGATAATTGTTCTGCAGCGGATGCCTGTCATGGCAGATAAATATGCGGGAGCGGGGAATGCAGACGGAACGCGGGGCGCAGAAGCAGAAAAAACAGAGCCGTCAGCGCAGGGCCCGGCAAAGAAAACGCCGGACGGCTTTCTCAGACGCTATCCTTATGTGTGCGTTGTCAGCGTCGGGCTGACGATGCTGATGCTGGATCATAATATGCTGAACAGCTATCTGATCCAGATCATCACGCCGCTTGGCGGAGATTCCGTTGCGCTTGGAAATACGCTTGCGATCGCGGCGGTGATGGAGCTTCCGACGATGTTCCTGTTTTCACGTCTGGTAAAGCGCATTTCCAGCAGCCGCCTTGTTATGCTCTGCGGAGTATTTTTCTTTGTGAAATCGCTCGTCTATCTGTTCTGCGGGAACATGATGCAGATGTATGCGGCGCAGGTGCTGCAGATGGGAGCGTTTGCGCTCTACATTCCATCATCGGTATATTACGTAAATGAAGTGATGGCGCCGCAGGATACCTTCAAGGGACAGGCGATTATGGCGGGCACCAGCACGCTTGGCGGCGTTTTTGGAAGTCTGCTCGGCGGTTTGATAATTGATTACTTAAATGTGCGTCTGATGTTAATTTTTGGCACAATTATTGCATTTGTTGGGATGCTGACAGTATTTTGGGCAGCACCAAAGACAAAAGGCGCACCTGGAAAATATTGATTTTCTGTTAAGGATTTGTTACAATAAATCTGAGTGGCAGTATCTGCCCTTGAGAAGAGGTTATAGTATAAGAAAGAATAAAGGGGAAGAAATATGACCATACGGATTATAACAGATTCAGCGGCGGATTATTCCGCGCAGGAAATCGCACGCAGACAGATCACATGTGTTCCTATGACGGTATCGTTTGGGGAGGAGCAATTTCAGGACGGCGTGGATCTGACAAAAGAGGAATTTTTTGAGAAGCTGCTTTCGGAAAAGGATTTTCCAAAGACGTCGCAGCCTTCGCCTACCATGTTTATCAACTGCTTTGAGGTGGCAAAGGCGGCGCAGGATATTGTGATCGCGATTCTGGTTTCCGGGGAGCTGAGCGGAACTGTCCAGAGTGCCATGCTTGCAAAGGAAATGGTAGAATACGAAAACATTTACATCATCGACAGCAAGAATGCCACGCTGGGTATGCGTGTACTGGTAGACCGCGCAGTTTTTCTGCGGGAGCAGGGCTGTGATGCAAAAACGATTATTGAGGAGCTGGAGGCTTTAAGATCGCGTATCCGTGTATATGCCGGACTGGATACACTGGAGTATCTTTATAAGGGAGGCAGGCTCTCGAAGGGGCAGGCGGCACTCGGCGGTCTGGTAAATTTAAAGCCGGTCGTTGCGATCACGCAGGAAGGAAAGGTGGAGCTTTGCGGAAAGCAGATCGGTATGAAGCACGCGTTTCGGCAGATCGCAAATATTCTGGAGGAGGACGCTCCGGACGTGGACTATCCGGTGTACTTCCTTTATGCATATGATAAGAAAAATTGTGTAAACTTTATTCAGTATCTCAGAAAAAAAGGAATGGACTTTGGAACCCCAAAGCTGCGCGGCATTGGCGCGACGATCGGCAGCCACATCGGCACCGGAGCATTCGGCATCGTATATGTAAAATAAAAGGAGCTGTTTATGAAAAAGAAGAAAGCGATTTCATGTATACTGGCATGTGCCCTGCTGGTTTCCGGTATGGGAAATACATGTGTTTTTGGGGAAGAAGTTGCTGTGTGGGATGATCTGGAAGGAGAAGTGATCGCTGAGGAGCCTGAAGATGGGACGGCGACAGGCGGAGAAGAGCCTGTGGGGCAGACACAGGGGGATGTTTCGGTGGAGAACCAGGATGATTTTCAGAACTGGACAGAAAGCTACTACGAGGAGAACCAGGACGATTTTCAGAATTGGACAGAGACCTACTACGAGGAGAACGGCGGAGCGGATAATGTTTCGGAAGATGCCGGAGAAACGTCCCACCGGTCAGAGGAGCACCGGGAATTCTGGGACGACCGCGATGCTGCTTATGAGAAGCGCAAGGAGCAGCAGGGTACTATCAGCAAAAATTCAGAAGATGTATATACGGTAGAGGATTTTGCTATCCCGGATGCGGAGGATGCGAAGACGGATTTCGATCTGATGGAAACGTCGGAACTGCCGACGCAGCTGTATCTGCAGGTGCCGGAAATCCTGCAGAGACCGGAATTGCCGACAGGCTGTGAGTCTGTGGCTCTCACGATGGCGCTGCAGTATGAGAATTTTGATGTAGATAAACTTACGATTGCAGGCGATTTTCTGATTTATAACTATGAGACGGACAATATGGCGATTGGTTATGTCGGGGATCCTTTCTCTGAGGATGGGGCAGGGTGTTTTGCGCCGGCGATCGCCGCGACGGCGTTTGCGTTTTTTACCGATCAGGAGGTGTCCTACAAGGCCTACGATATCACGGATACAGACTTTGAGGAGCTTTTTGCGTACATTGCCGACGGCACGCCAGTCATCCTCTGGACGACCATGTATATGGCAGAACCGGAATTCACCCGCATGGATGTGGAGTATAACGGGCGCGTTTATCGCTGGTACAGACAGGAGCACTGTGTTGTTCTCTCCGGCTACAATCTTGAGGAACGTACCGTGCAGATCAACGATCCGCTGGAGGGAATTGTGTCGAGGGATATGGATGAGTTTGCCTCCATCTACAATCTGACCGGAAAAAATGCAGTTGTTTTGAAAGAAGCGGAGGAGGCTGCGGCTTCGCAAGATACGGACAAGCACTGAGGTAGGACTTCCGTAGAATGTCGTCCGAATATAGTAAAAATCGTAAAAAAATGTGTAAAGAATCTTAAAAATATGTGAAATCTGCACATGATTCGTTGACGCATCCCCGCCTTTGGAGTATACTAAAGGTATCAAAAGGAATAGGGCGGGTGATTATGAATATCTTATTTTTCTTAAAGCCAAAAAGCGAAGTGGCATATTTGTATGAAGATTATTCGCTCCGTCAGGCGTTAGAAAAAATGGAACACTATCGTTACAGCGCCGTGCCGGTTATCAACCGGAGCGGTCATTACATAGGAACACTGACGGAGGGAGATTTGCTTTGGTACATTAAGACGATGCGTCTTGGGGATCTTTACGAGGCGGAGGACATTCCGCTGCGGGAGGTGAAGCGCCGGTGGGACAATCAGCCGGTCAATGTGCAGTGCAACATCGAGGATCTGATGCTTACCTCCATGAACCAGAACTTCGTGCCGGTGATCGACGATAATCATACCTTTATCGGAATTGTTACCAGAAGACAGATCATGCAGTACATCTGCAAAAGTTATATGAAAGCAACGGAAAGCAGCGCCAGGTAAAGGTCGCTGCTTTTTTATCATGACAGGCTCACAAAGGATTGACAAAAAAATACATAATTGATAAAATTAAAGAAATATGCATCTGCATGGTTTTTGTAAAGGAGTGAAAAAAGTGAAGCAGAGAGTTTTATCTATGTTAGTAGACAATACCTCCGGTGTCCTCAGCCGAGTGTCGGGACTGTTTAGCCGGAGAGGCTATAATATTGACAGTTTGACGGTGGGAGAAACGGCGGATCCGCGGTATTCCCGCATGACGGTAGTTGTCAGTGGAGATGAACAGATTCTCGACCAGATTGTCAAGCAGCTGGCCAAGCTGATCGACGTGGTCGATATCAAAACGCTGA
This sequence comes from uncultured Lachnospiraceae bacterium, assembly GCA_902473545.1. Taxonomy (GTDB): domain Bacteria; phylum Bacillota; class Clostridia; order Lachnospirales; family Lachnospiraceae; genus Marvinbryantia. The sequence goes on from CABRSG010000118.1 coordinate 6,177, forward strand.
AAGCGGGAGAGAGTGTCAACCGTGAGCTTATCATGGTGAAGGTGCGCGCGGAGGCGAAGGACCGTCAGGGAATCAATGCCATCTGCGATATCTTCCGTGCGAAGGTAGTAGACGTGGCGAAGGATTCCATGATCATCGAGCTGACGGGTGATCAGCGCAAGCTGGAGGCGTTCCTTGAACTGATGAACGATTATGAGATTCTTGAGCTGGCCAGAACCGGCATCACCGGGCTGTCCAGGGGTGCGGAGGACGTGCGGTATCTGTAGCGGAGGAAACGGCAGATGCGCGGCATCTGTAAGAGATGCGCGAAAAAGCTGCAGCGGCGCTGATTTTTTGTGCAGCGGCACACAAATAGTTTGTATGCTGGAGGTATTTTTACCTTTAACAAATATATTTATGGAGGAGAAGAAAAAATGGAAGCGAATATTTATTATCAGGAGGATTGCAACCTGTCACTGCTGGAAGGCAAGACGATCGCGATCATCGGTTACGGAAGCCAGGGACATGCTCATGCGCTGAATGCAAAAGAGTCCGGCTGTCATGTGATCATTGGTCTGTACGAGGGAAGCCGTTCCTGGAAAAAGGCAGAGGAACAGGGTTTTGAAGTATATACCGCAGCGGAGGCTGCCAAAAAAGCGGATATCATTATGATCCTGATCAACGATGAGAAGCAGGCTGCAATGTACAAGAAAGACATCGAGCCGAACCTGGAGGAGGGCAACATGCTGATGTTTGCTCACGGCTTCAACATTCACTTTGGCTGTATCGTACCGCCTGCAAACGTAGACGTTACCATGATCGCACCGAAGGGACCGGGTCACACCGTAAGAAGCGAATATCAGGCTGGCAAGGGTGTTCCGTGTCTGGTAGCGGTACACCAGGATGCAACCGGCAAGGCGCTGGATAAGGCTCTGGCATATGCGCTGGCCATCGGCGGAGCGCGTGCAGGCGTTCTTGAGACTACCTTCCGCACCGAGACCGAGACCGATCTGTTTGGTGAGCAGGCAGTGCTCTGCGGCGGCG
>CABRSG010000119.1 GCA_902473545.1 uncultured Lachnospiraceae bacterium
CTTTACATACAGCAAGCGCTGCCTTTGCTACTTCTGCGTCGGTGCAGCCGAGGATCAGAGTTCTTCCAAGTGCTGCTGCCTTTTTCACCAGCTCTACATAATCGCTCGCGCCATCTGCGGAGTAATTTACGTATACCATCTCCACGTACATTCTCTCGCCGATACGCTCATAATCAACTTTCGGGATGCCGGCCAGTGCTGCGTCAATCGCTGCGGCATCCATGCAGTTGCACAGAGCAACGGCATATCTTGTTTTGCTGACAAATGTTTTCTCGTGACGTTCCATAACAGTCTCGCCGCCGAGTGTAAATTCTTCACTGCCGGTACCTACTTTTACTGTCTTCATAGGCGGTGCGGTAGCCTCAGATAACTGTGCCTTAGCATCTTCTGAAAAATACGGGCAGGCATTAATATCAACAGCGCCCTGTGCGACCTTCATGGAGAAAGCCATACATGTCGGGCTTCCGCATTCCTTACAGTTTTTCTTCGGTGATAATTTGAATATATCCAGACCTTTGAGTGCCATAATTCTTTTTCCTCCTTAACAGCAATTATACTAAACTAATTCTTTGATCATTTTGGAAATAGTTGCGATTGATGCAGGATGTTTCAGGATTACGGCATTGGATCCGCAAGCCAGGTCTGCTGCTGCAGTCTGTACTTCCATATCTACTCCACGTCTTTCCTGATCTCCCCATTCCGGCATATCAGCTTCGGTTGTAACAGATTCCTTTACGCCCCAAACTTCCGATGCTACCGGTGTGATGATCGGCATCTGAAGCTGAGTATCGTTCTGGGACAAAGCTGCTGCTTTTATACGCTGCATGGTAGATGCAACGTACTCATAACCGTAACCCGCCGCAGCGGTACCTACATTCATTGCAATGCTGGAGGCATTGACACCTAACTGTGTCAGTAATACATTCAACTGTTTTGCAAGGTTAATATCAACAGAAGATTCTGCGCCTACGATCTGCGTATAAGCCAGACCTGCAGCCGCACCAACTGTCTTATAATTCTCTTCTTTTGCTGCAAGAATAACTGCATTCTTCCCCTGTACTGCTTCTGCAGCCCTGGAAAGAAGCTCAGCATCCCTTTCTGCATTCTTAGAACCTGCAACAACCAGCGGACAATCCGCTGCTTCTGCAACCTCTTTCAGTGCAGCTATCAGTTCCTCTGTTGACTTGTTTGCTCCGTTGGGATCGCCGCCCTCCATACGGAAGCAAAGGAAGTCTACACCCTCAAAAGAAGCAGCTTTCTTTGCAAGATCTGCCAGTGTGGTGCATCCTTCATAGTATTTTTTTACACATTCCGGTTCATTCTCCATACCGAAATCCGTGATTTCGATACCTACCTTCGGTGCATTCTCAATCGGTGCATCGAATGTATAGAAAGGCAGTACGTTTTCACCACCGAGAGTAATCGCTTTGTCGCCGGTGCCAACCGTTACTGTCTTAATGCTGGCATTGAACTTTCCTGATTTTGCTGTAAACGGCATTTTAAATTTCCTCCTTCATAACATCTACTGCATTTTTCTATGCATTTTCTTATAACCGCACACCGGCTGGCCGGGTGTTGCCGGCCGGGTGCGGAAAAAAACAAGTATATCATTTATTTGGGTGTTTTACACTGCCGAATCATCTCAGACTCGAAAAAATGCTGCGCATTTTTCCTCGTTAAAGAATTGCGCTGTGCTTCGCACATCGCCGGTCTGCTTCGCTGCGCTCGCATCCCTACACTCCGAAATCCAACCGCGTAAAACGCGGTTGCCGCTGCTACGCAGCTTAAAGATTTCGTCGTTAAACACCGCAGAGAACCAAATGCCGGCTTCGCCGTCGCTTGGTTCTCCAAGCGGCGGTTTACATCATCGGTTCCATGGACAGTGCCGGATGTCCTTTTTCTTCAAGGAATGCCAGCAATGTTTCCGGATCTTCTGCTACGGTCTCGTCACCGATCATGTCTGTGAAGTTGTCGATTCCATAGAGCTCTTTTGCGGTTGCGTTGAGTCTGTCTTTTACCTGCTCTTTGAGTTCCTTCGGCATCCATACGATACGCTCGATACCGCCCTCTGCCTTCATGAACTTCTTGGAAGCGATGAAGTGCTTACCATGTCCCATGAAGCCCGGTGTCTGGACACCGCCGCCTGTCATGGAAGCGAGCTCTGAGAAGGTCATACCGATCGGAGTCATACCTGCGTACTCACGGTTTGCGATGCAGACACCGTTAGACAGCGGCTCGATACCGCAGATACACTCGAAGCATCCGCAGCTTGTCATCGGCTTTTCGATGATGGAGTACAGAGATACGTCTTCCAGAGCACCCTGGGAGAACTTGCGTACTGCCTCGTTTACATCTTCGTATTCACCGATTCTCTCGTCAATAACTCTTTCTTTTGTGATTACCTGACACGGTCCCTGCGGATCCAGCTCGTTGGTTGCTTTCGCATCCAGCCATGAAACGGCACCGCAAAGTCCAAGTCTCTCCGGTGTTACCACGCATACGTGGCTCGGGGAGAATGCCTGGCACATGATACAGCTGTAGTATACGTCTACACCTTCGTCGGTCAGCGTTGTCAGACGCTCGTCACGCTTGTCATATACCGGGATTGCCAGCTCATGACGAAGCTTTGTGCACTCTGCCGCATCGGTATAAATCTTCACCTGACACTTGTCAACAACTGCAGCAAACTCGCTCTTTACCTTTGCGTAAAGCACTTCACCGATATGTTTTACACGGAATCCTGCATTGAAGGTATCCTTGCTGATACGGATACGGATCATGTCACGCTGTCCGGTATGCATCATACCTTCTACACAGTTCAGATAAGAGTGGAACTTACGCTCAAATACAGACTCAAAATCAGCCTGCATCGTCTTGCCTGCCACTTCTACTACATATGCAATGCTCTGCTTGCTGCCTACCGGCATCTCATCAACGTCCGGTCCGATTACTTCGATCTTATGATCCTCGATTTCAGAAGCATCTTTTGTCTGCACCAGCTCGAAGCAGTCTACACGGGAACCGTCAAACTCTACCTGCATATCGCCGCGGCGGATGATTTCGCCTTCGAATGCGGATGCAAATGCAACCGGAATATCAATATGTGTAATTTTAATCTTAATATCGCGTGCTTCCAGAGACGTAGCGTTGAATTTGCTTACATCCGGCTGTACGATAAGGCTCTTCGGAACCTTGATGTTCACTGCCTCTGAAGTTGCAACATCGTTTGTAACTACCGGGAAGCCAAGTGCGATAGCACCTGCACCGCATGCAACAACTACCGGATCAAGCGGAGCGAATGCGTTTACAAATGCCGGTACACGCTTAAGGGTGTATTCCATCAGTCCGGCAGCGTCACCGCCCTGAATATTACCGAAAATAAGTGCTGCACGTACCGCAACGGATACTACATGGATTACGCTGGTAACATCCTTACCAAGCGGAATCACACGCACATTTGCGCCGGTCTTATAGCCAAGCTCTTCACACTGGTCAATAATGCCGCCGACCAGAGTAACAAGAATACCCTGTGCCTGGTAAGATTTTACAAGATCAACGCCCTCTTGCGCAGTCGGGGCAGAGCCAAGAATAACAGCAACACCCGGAATATCGCCGGTTACAAGCGGAACACCAAGTTCACGGATAATTGCATCGCCCAGATGTCCGTAGCACGGAGCTTCATAGGGAGCTGCACCGTCAATATATTTCAGCGCTTCAATAAATTCTGCACAGAGTGCCGTAGCAACACCGGACATAAATACATCGTTCAGACGTGTTTCTCTAGTCATAAGGGATTTTACAACCCCAAGAGCAGCCTTTATATCACCGAGGTTAGAAATCTTTGTTCCTGTTACACCAAAGTAACACGGCAGGCTGTATGCGGTATCCGGAAAAGCAACTGCCTTGTCCGCACCGTGCTGCGCGATAGCTGCGTCGACCGCATTTTCTGTCAATCCATACACAGTATCGTTTCCACTAAATACAACATCAAATAAAGTCACCGTAATTTCCTCCATTCATCGTTTCACTTTAAAGAATTATCGCATCTTATTTATCTTCTGGTTTTGGGTACACCGTCTCACAGCTGCCTGTCCGTACGGTCAATAATCGCCTTGATCCTCCGGATCTCTTCAACCGCAGATTTGCTGAAATCGTAGGGCGAGGAACCGTTGCGGTCCGCGTCGATGACCTCCGTACTGTAATGGACAAATCCAAGCAGATCCTCCGCCGGGATCTTCGAGCGGATAAACTCCTCGTCGCGCTCATCCCGCACCTTGTTTGCAACCACACGCACCTGTTTTACACCAAGCTCCGTCGCAAGGCGCTTGACGTTAGCGTAGGTCTGGATGCTCCTGGCGCCCGGTTCGATGACAACGACAAACTGATCCATGCCAGATGTCGTGCCGCGTCCGAGATGCTCAAGTCCTGCCTCCATATCCAGGATCACAACGTCCTCCCTGTGGAGCACGAGGTTATTGATGATGCGTTTCAGCATGACATGCTCCGGGCACACACAGCCGCTTCCGGCTGTATCCACGGTGCCGAGTACGAGCAGCTTCACGCCGTTGCACACTTTTCCATAGGTATCGGGGATATCGCTTACCTTCGGGTTGATGCGGTAAAAGGTATTATCCTCGTTTGCCCCGGTGCGCTCCTCGATGAGCTTGCGCATTTTGGTGATCGGAACGATCTTCTCCAGCTCCTCCTCGGAAAAGCCAAGCGCCAGCCCCAGATTTGCGTCCGGATCCACATCCGCCGCCAGTACAGGTCTTCCCTCTTCTGCGTATAATCTTGCAAGGGTAGCGGCGAACGTTGTCTTTCCAACGCCGCCCTTACCGGTTACTGCAATTTTCATAGTGTCTCATCCACCTTATATCTGATTTTAGATGCCAATCGCTGTACGTTTCTCTTCGATTCTTTCAATCATCAGATCAACCAGCTTTTCGATATCGGTCTCTACTGTATAAGCAGCCTCTACCCAGTCTCTTACGCCCTCTGTAAGCAGCCTGCTTACCTGGTCGGAACCGGATACATACGGATCTACGCCAAGGAAGGTGTCGATACCGGTTGCAACTACGTAGTTTCCGATGGAAACAGCCTTCTCGGACATCCACTCCGGCGCGCATCCCACTACCGGCAGCTGGGAAATGTTCAGTCCGGAATCCTTCGCAAGCTCCGCTACCAGGATCATCATACGGCTGATGTCCACACAGGAGCCCATGTGAAGCACCGGCGGGATATCAGCCAGCTCACAGACTCTCTTCAGACCTGCGCCGCAAAGATTCTTCGCTTCCTTATCCATCAGACCAGCCTTTGCAGCAGCCTGTGCGGAACATCCGGAAGCCACCACGATGATGTCGTTCGCGATCAGCTTCTTCATCAGCTCGATATGCGCATAGTCCGGACGGATCTTCGGGTTGTTGCAGCCAACCATCGCAACTGCACCGCGGATAACACCGGAGGTGATGCACTCGATGAGCGGCTTTGTGGTGCCTGTTACGTCTACCTGGGAGTTGGTAACGCCGTCAAGCGTCTTTACGATCGCTTCTACAGAGTAGCCAACGGTAGCCTTCTGTTTCATATCCGGGATGTACACAAGATCCGGATTTCTGTTTTCAAAGTTGTCGATCGCCATCTTTACGATCGCTTTTGCATTCTCATCTGCAGTCTCCGCGTCGAAACGGATAAACTCAGAATCCGGCATCTGCGCGATCGGAGAGGTCGTCACAAATTTGGTGTGGAAGCATTTGCTTAAAGGACCAAGTGCCGGGAAGATACACTGCACGTCTACGACGATCGCTTCACATGCACCGGTCAGCACTACGTTCTCCTGCTGGAGGAAATTTCCTGCCATCGGGATTCCGCGGCGCATTGCCACTTCGTTTGAGGTACAGCAGACGCCGGAAACCGTGATGCCCTTTGCGCCCTTGCTCTTTGCGTAAGCAATCATTTCCGGATCATCCGCATATTCGCAGATCATCTCGGACAGAGACGGATCATGTCCGTGTACGACGATATTTACGTTGTCCTTGTTCATAACGCCAAGGTTTGCCTCGGTGTCAACCGGCTTCGGCGTTCCGAAAAGCACGTCCGAGAACTCGGTACCAGCCATAGAACCGCCCCATCCATCAGACAGACCGGAACGCAGGGACTGACGAATCAGCGCCTCCGGCTTGGAGGAACATCCCATATGCGTCATATGTAAGGAGCAGGATACCTCGCGGTCGATCGCGCGCGGAGCAATCTCCTCTCTCTCCCAGATATCCTGCGTGTGCTGCGGAGCTCTCTTCAGGAAATTCTGGTTTCCGAATACTTTTCCGTATTCACTTAAGCCAAGGTATGCAACCTCATGCGCAAGATCGTAGATGTCCTTTCCTTCGGTCTCCACGCCCCATTCCTTTGCGATGCGGATCAGCTTCTCCGGATCCTTTACCTTGTACGGTCCTTCTGGTTTTGCATGGTACAATGTCTTGCAGATCTCACGGCCGTGATCGGAGTGCGTAGCGGAACCGCCTGCCGTGAATTTCAGATAGTTGCGTGCCACGATGCCGTGAGCGTCGCATCCGCAGATTCCTCTCGGTGCTTTCGGGGTGATACGGCACGGACCCATGGAACAAATCTTACAGCAGATACCGGTCTCACCGAACTTACAGTGCGGCGTCTGATTCTTTACACGATACTGCCATCCGTCTGCGCCTACTTTTTTGCCGGTTTCCAGCAATCGGTTTGTAGCCGCTTCCATTTCTTCAACTGTTGTCAACTTAAAGTCTCCCATCATAATCCTCCTTGACTGGGTTATAATATTAAATCTTTAATTTAGCTATGATACTGTGCAGCGCCTGCTTCACCGGAGAGGTTTCCGGCAAATCTATCATCGGCTTTCCGGCACAGTCATATTCGTAAACCTCGGCGTCCTGCGGCACAACCCCAAGCAGGGTGAGCCCCTGCTTTTCGATTTCTTCTATAGTGCCCTCATTCAGCCTGCCTTCCGGAGCACGGTTGACGATCAATCCCATCGTTTCCGGTTTCAGACCGAGCTCTTTTGTGAGCTGCGCGATCCGTCCGACCGCCTGCACGCCGCGCCGTGAACAGTCGCTCACCAGCAGGATCATATCCACCTTCGGCAGGATGCCGCGGCTGATATGCTCCAGACCAGCCTCGTTGTCCACCACCATGTAGCGGT
>CABRSG010000120.1 GCA_902473545.1 uncultured Lachnospiraceae bacterium
CGGCGACGCAAAGCGCGAGACTGATACGATGCCGCAGTGGGCCGGTTCCTCCTGGTACTTCCTGCGCTACATCGATCCGCACAACAACGATGCGCTTGCAGATATGGAAAAGCTGAAATACTGGATGCCGGTTGACTGGTACAACGGCGGTATGGAGCATGTCACCAGACATATGATCTACTCCCGTTTCTGGCACCATTTCCTGTACGATATCGGCGCTGTCAACACGCCGGAGCCGTATGCAAAGCGCACGGCGCAGGGACTGATCCTCGGACCGGACGGCGACAAAATGAGTAAATCCAAGGGAAATGTGGTCGATCCGCTGGATGTGGTGGAGGAGTACGGTGCCGATGTACTGCGCACGTATGTGCTGTTCATGGGCGACTATGGCGCGGCAACGCCGTGGAGCGAAAATTCCGTGAAGGGCTGCAAACGTTTCCTGGAGCGTGTGGCTGCGCTTACTGATATGATCTCGGGCGAGGGTGTGACGCCGGAGCTGGAGACGGCATTCCACAAGACCATCAAGAAGGTGTCAAACGATCTGGAGGAGACGAAGTTTAACACCGCGATCGCGGCGCTGATGGGACTGGTAAACGAGATTTATGCGAAGGGCTCCCTCACAAAGGATGAGCTTATCACGCTGATCAAGCTGCTCTGCCCGATCGCTCCGCATATCTGCGAGGAAATCTGGGAAACGCTTGGCGGCGAAGGTTTCCTGTCGCTTACGTCCTGGCCGCAGTACGAGGAAAGCAAGACCATCGACGCGATGGTGGAGGTTGGCGTACAGATCAACGGCAAAGTACGCGGAGCGGTAGCGCTCCCGGCAGGCTGCGACAAGGACGAAGCAATTCGCCTGGTGCTCGCGGACGGCAAGATTCACTCCCTTGTGGACGGCAAGACCGTTGTGAAGGAAATCTACGTTCCGAATAAGATTGTCAATCTGGTTGTAAAATAAAAAGAATGCCGGGGCAGATATCTGCTCCGGCATCAATAATGGCTGCGCCTGCTAAATATCAGCGGGAGCAGCCTGTTTTTGACTCTAAGTGCTTATTTCTTCTTCCTTTTCCGGAAGATACAGATGTACCTGGTCAATCCGGTTTTTATCGACCGCATCCACCACGAGACGGATGCCGTCCGCTGTGGTGACGGATTCGCCAACCGCAGGCAGATGGTCAAGTCCGCCGATGATCAGACCGCCGAGGGAATCGTAGTCCTCCGAGTGAAGCGACAGATGCAGCGCATCGTTGACGTCGTCAAGCTTCATAAAACCGGCGATCACATATTCGTTTTCGGAAATCTTTTTGATGAGATCTTCTTCATCCTTGTCGTATTCGTCGCGGATCTCGCCGACAATCTCCTCCAGCAGATCCTCGAGTGTGATCAGACCTGCCGTTGCGCCGTATTCATCCAGTACGATCGTAAAGTTGATGGAAGCCTGGCGCATCTCATCCATTAATTCCGAAGTGTTTTTGTATTCATACGTGAAATATGGTTCACGCATCATGCCGCGCAGATCAAAGCTGTTCTCGTCACAGAAGATCAGATCCTTGATATTGAGCACACCAACGACATTATCGGTACTTTCCTCATAAACCGGCAGTCGGGTAAACTTTTCTTCACGGAAAATATTCAGCACCTCATGGTAGGAGGCGTTGACATCAATGGAAACCATCTCCACCCGCGGGATCATAATGTCCTTCGCCTGCGTGTCACCGAAATCGAACACGTTGTAGATCATCTGCTTTTCTTCCTGCTCGATGACGCCGTCCTCGTGGCTGACATCTACGTAGGTGCGCAGCTCATTTTCCGTCATGACGTCGCCTTTGGCATTGGGGTCGACCCCAAGAAGGCTGATAAGCAGATTAGAAAGCTGGTTTGTAATGAAAATAACCGGTGTAAGTACCTTTGTCAGTATGTAAATGATTCCGGCATCCGACAATGCAAGCTTTTCTGCATTGTGGGAAGCGTATGTTTTCGGGGAAATCTCACCGAAAATAAGAATCAGCAGCGTCAGTACGCCGCTTCCGATACTGACCGCCCAGTTTCCGAACAAACTGGTGACAAGGGTGGTAACCATAGATGCTGCTCCGATATTTACGATATTGTTGCCGATCAATATGGCGCTGAGCATTTTTCCCGGATTTTCCGTTACCTTTAAGAGGGTGGCGGCGCGTTTGTTTCCTTCATCCGCCAGAGTTTTGATTTTGATTTTGTTTACCGTGGTCAAAGCCGTTTCCGCTGAGGAAAAAAATGCGGAAAGGGCAATCAGCAGCACTATTACGCCTAGCTGTATGGCCTCGCCTGAGTCCAAAATGTCATCTCCTTTCGGTGCAGAGATCAAATACTGCACTTGTTTGATAATGATAGCGTATTTCTAAAAAAAAATCAAGGAAACAAGCACACTTTATATAAATTTTAGTATCTGTTTGTTACGATTCACAGCCAATATGGATTTGCAGAAAGACTCGTCATGCTTGCATGTAAGAGACTTTCTGCAAATCCATATTGAACCTGCGAAGCAGGAACTCCACCCATATAAGCAGTCTTAGCTCCGCGAGGAGCGGTACTGGAGCCTCGAAGAGGCGACGAGTGCGCATATGGGTGGAGGACTGTGAATGGTAACATCTGTCTGCAGCTGCGCAGCTATTAGGAATACTTTCCGGACCTGCCGCATATATTAACAACAGACAGGAGGGAGGAGAACTTATGCTTGCAGGATCAAATATCCGGGTTGTGGTGAAATCACTGATTATTTCTTATATTATTACGGGGATTCTGTTGCTGCTTACGGCGCTGCTGCTTTACAGGCTGGAACCGCAGCAGAGTATGGTTTCGGTGGGAATCCTCATGATTTATGTGCTCAGTAGTTTTTTGGGCGGGATACTGGCAGGAAAAGGTATAAGGAGCCGGAAATTTTTGTGGGGGCTGGTGACGGGCACGCTTTATTTTATCATGCTGCTTGCGGCTTCCTGGATGTGCGGCGGGATTGATGCGAAGGCGGCAGAAATTATCACAACGATGCTGCTTTGCCTTGGAGGAGGAATGCTTGGCGGAATGCTGGCTTAGAAAAATGTTGCATTTTGAAAAACAACGTGCTACAATACAGCTATCTACATAATATCGTGTCAATTCCGACAGATACCCATTTTATAAGTGTTAAAGTGCAGATGATGGATATTCGTATTTTTGTTAGATACGCAGAGTGAGAATGGAAAGGAAATTTTATGACGAGAGAACAGTATGAATCGCTCCCGGCAGTACAGCTAAAGGAGATTGCCAGGGCAAGAGGACTAAAGGTAACTGGCGGTATGCGCAAGTCAGAGGTAGTGGAACTGATGCTTGCGGAGGACGAGAAAGACGGGCAGAAGAATGCGGCGGATGCAAAAGCGGAGGAGCCAACCGCTGCAGCGGGCAAGACAGAGCCGTCCGCGGTGGAAACGAAAACGGAACGCCGTCCGGCAGAGGAAAAAACAGAAAATACAGCGGTGGAAGCCGGCGAGGCCGGAGAACGGTCGGACAAGCCTCCCGTGGATATCGCGCAGCTTGACAGCGGCATTGTTGTGCAGGGAATTCTGGAAGTGCTGCCGGACGGCTACGGTTTTATCCGCAGCAATCATTATCTTCCGGGGGAAAACGACGTTTATGTATCCCCTTCACAGATCCGCAGATTCGGGCTGAAAACGGGAGATATCCTGACCGGAAACACACGCATTAAGACGATGCAGGAGAAATTCAGCGCGCTTCTGTATCTGACGTCGATTAACGGCAGGACGCCGGGCGAGGCGTCAAAGCGCTACAACTTTGAAGATATGACGCCGATCTTCCCGAACGAGCGGCTGCGTCTGGAGCGCGGCAGCAGGGACGTGTCCATGCGTATCGTGGATCTCATTTCCCCGATCGGAAAAGGACAGCGCGGCATGATCGTGTCCCAGCCCAAAGCGGGAAAAACGACGCTTTTAAAGGATGTCGCAAAATCGGTCTTAAAAAATAACCCGGAGGTCCATTTGATCATCCTGCTGATTGACGAGCGTCCGGAGGAGGTTACGGATATCCGTGAGGCGATTGTCGGCGACAACGTGGAGGTGGTCTATTCAACCTTTGACGAACTGCCGGAGCATCACAAGCGCGTGTCCGAGATGGTTATTGAGCGCGCAAAGCGTCTGGTGGAGCACAAACGCGACGTGGTGATCCTTCTGGACAGCATCACGCGCCTTGCACGCGCGTACAACCTGGTCGTGCCGCCAAGCGGACGCACCCTGTCCGGCGGTCTTGACCCGGCGGCGCTGCATATGCCGAAGCGCTTTTTCGGCGCGGCGAGAAATATGCGGGAGGGCGGAAGCCTGACCGTGCTTGCAACGGCCCTTGTGGATACCGGAAGCAAGATGGATGACGTGGTCTATGAGGAATTTAAGGGTACCGGCAACATGGAGCTTGTTCTGGACCGCAAGCTCTCTGAAAAGCGTGTGTTCCCGGCAATTGATATTCCGAAATCCAGTACGCGCAGGGAGGATCTGCTGCTTGACCATGAGGAGCAGGAGGCGGTGTACATCATGCGCCGGGCGTTGAATGGCATGAAATCTGACGAGGCGGTAGAGAATATTCTCAATTTGTTTGTGCGTACACGGGATAACCGTGAATTTGTGCAGACAGTAAAGAAGCAAAAATTTATATAAGTACTTGCAAATAAAGTCGGAATGTGCTATAATCCAAGCATTGCTTAACTGAATTGTGAGGTGAAAATCATGAAAGAGGGAATCCATCCGGCATACCATCAGGCAACTGTTACCTGCAACTGTGGAAATACATTTACGACAGGCTCTACAAAGAAGGACATCCACGTAGAAATCTGCTCAAAGTGCCATTCGTTCTACACAGGACAGCAGAAGACAGCGGCTGCCCGCGGACGTATTGATAAGTTTAACAAGAAATACGGCATCAATGCATAATAGAAATGGTAACGGTAAGGTTGAGGTTGGACAAATCTCAACCTTTTTTGCTATGAAAGAAGGTCTGGAATTGGCTTTCGTTTTTAAGGAGGATAGTATGAAAGGTTCTGGAATTGGCGGACAGGCGGTCATGGAGGGCGTCATGATGAAAAACGGCGACCGTTATGCCGTGGCAGTACGCAAGCCCGATAAAGAGATTATCGTGAAAACAGAAGAATCTCCGGCATTTATCAAAGGGAAAAAGGTGCTGGAGCTTCCGTTTGTGCGCGGTGTGTTCAGCTTTGTGGATTCACTGGTGCTTGGCATGAAGACACTGACATACTCCGCCGGCTTTTTTGAGGATGAAGAGGAGGAAGAGCCGGAGAAGGAGCCGTCAAAGCTTGATAAAAAAATCGACAGTTTTTTGAGTACGAAGAAGGGTATGGACATCCTGATGGGCGTTACGGTGGCTGTTTCCATGGTCTTTGCTGTCGCGGTGTTTATGATCCTGCCGTATCTTCTGTCGCTGCTTCTGCAGAAGGTGACGGACAACACCAACATCATCGTTACCTGCGAGGGTATTCTGAAAATTGTGATCTTCCTGCTTTATATCAAGCTGATCTCAAATATGAAGGATATCCAGCGGGTGTTTATGTACCACGGAGCGGAGCATAAGTGCATCAACTGTATCGAACATGGGATGGAGCTGAACGTGGAAAACGTGATGAAAAGCTCCAGGGAGCACAAGCGCTGCGGCACTAGCTTTCTGCTGATCGTCATGGTCGTCAGCGTGATCGTGCATATGTTTATCCGCGTGGAGTCGAGCGTGCTCGGCTTTGCGATCCGCATTCTGCTGCTGCCTGTGATCGCGGGTATTTCCTATGAGTTTATCCGCCTTGCCGGGAAATCGGAGAACAGGCTTGTAAATCTTTTGAGCAGGCCGGGCATGATGCTGCAGCACCAGACGACGCGCGAGCCGACGCCGGATATGGTGGAGGTGGCGATCGCTTCCGTGGAAGCGGTGTTCGACTGGAAGAAATTTTTAAATGAAAATTTTGGAACAAATTACGAAATTACAGAGAAAGAATACGTGTGCGGAGAGACAATCGTTCCGGGCACGGAGCGGACGGCGAAGGATAGTGCACCGACAGAGAAGCAGGGCATCGCTGCGGAGGGCGCAGCAGGATGAGGAATGCTGTGGAGGAATCTGCGAAAGCAGGATGCCGGGACGCTGAGGAAGAAATGCAGCAGGCGAAGGCGGAGAAATGTTCTTACTGTGAGCTGCTGCAGTGGGGGATCGGCGCGCTGAAGGCGCAGGAAATCACGGAGTCGGCGTCTGACGCCTGGATTCTGCTTGAGCATGTGACGGGCATCGACCGCACGCATTATTTTCTGAAAATGGCAGAAAGCTGCCCGAAAGAAGCGACAGAGCGCTACCGGGAGCTGATCGGGCGGCGGGCGCGGCATATGCCGGTGCAGTATCTTACCGGCGAGCAGGAATTTATGGGGTATTCTTTCCGCGTGAATGAGCAGGTGCTGATTCCACGGCAGGATACGGAGCTGCTTTCTGCGGAGGCGGAGGAAAAAAACCGCCCCGGGGCGGCGGTGCTTGATATGTGCACCGGATCGGGCTGTATTATTATCAGTCTGGCAAGGCGATGCCGCATCAGCGCTTTTGCGGCGGATATTTCAGAGGGCGCGCTCGCTGTTGCGCAGGAGAATGCCGCTGCACTGCAGGCGGACGTTGCTTTTTTTAAGAGCGATCTTTTTGAAGCGGTGGAAGGGAAATACGATTGTATTGTTTCCAATCCGCCCTACATTGCGAGCGGAGAAATTCCCCGGCTGATGCCGGAGGTGCGGGACTATGAGCCGGTTATAGCGCTTGACGGGAGCGCGGACGGTCTTCAATTTTACCGCAGAATTGCGGCCAATGCGAAAAAATTTTTAAAGCCGGGCGGCTGGGTTCTCTGTGAGATCGGGTTTGACCAGGGAAGGACAGTGCCGGAGATTTTTGAAAAGGAAGGCTATAAAGAGATAACAGTAAAAAAGGACCTGGCAGGGCTGCCGAGGG
>CABRSG010000121.1 GCA_902473545.1 uncultured Lachnospiraceae bacterium
CGTACATATCCGCCAGCTCCGGCGCAATTTCATGCTGATCGTTCAGCCTGTCGTCAATGGCGATTGTCAGATGCGCAACCTCCGGCATCTTCTCATCCCGGATCAGGGTATAACCGCCGATTTCCGGATAATCATTTCCGTCTATATTTGCCGTGCCGTACAGGACGCCGCTTTTATCTTCCTTCAGCGTGATACCCCTGATCGCCATGGTATAAGTGTTCAGCCGCTCAAAATGTGTTTCGGCCGTTTCTTTGAAATGCGGAACCAACTTTACGCTGTCCTGCGAAAGCTGTGCATTGACAGGTGTATCGCCCGCATCGCGAGTGTCTGCGAGCAGCTTTTCTCCTTCCTCTCCCGGCTCCATGATGCGGACATGTGAAAGAAGCTTTTCCAGACTCTGGTTAAGTTTCGGCTGCCCCGTTTCAGATTCTTCGTCTTTTTCTGCATCAGTGTCCGAAGACGTACCGCCTGCAGCGCCGCCAGACAATGCATCGTTGATATTCATATAGTCGTCCGCCTCCGTAATCAGCTGCTCCTCGTCAGAATTTCCCGCTGCTCCCTCCGTCTGCACACTGTTCTCCGGCTGTGCGGCCGTTTCCGTCTGCGCAGTATCCTCCGTCTGTGCGGCATTTTCTGACTGCGCAGTGGTTTCCGGCTGTGCGGCGTCCCCTGACTGCACAGTCGCTTCCGGCTGCACGGCATTTTCTGACTGCACAGTCGTCTCCGGCTGCACGGTCACTTCCACCTGCTGCGCATCCGCGCTCCCCTGCGCAGTATCTGCGCTTGCAAGAAGCATATTCTCCGCCGGAATCATCCGCGCCTCTTCATCATCGCCAATGTCCAGACCGCCCGGCAGTGACACATCCGGTCCGAGGAGCTTGGTCTCCTCGTCTGCCGACTTTTCTACTGGCGTCGTATTTCTCAGCTTTTTCAGATCCGCCTCGGCAGATTCTATCTCCAGCTCGATCTCCTGCACCGTCAGCTCCTGCAGTTCGAGATCAAGCTCGAGCAGCGTTGTATCGTAGCTCAGAAGCTTGTCTCCGATCTTTACCTCATCGCCCTGCGTTACATAGACGTCCTTGATCACCTTATCCTCAGGAACATATACCTGCTGGCTGACATCAGAAACTACCGTGCCGTACACGCTGTCGTTAGAGTAATTGATCCAGTCCGCCCCGTTGAGCTGCGATACCGGATATACCTCGACACTCTGTCCGCTGTTCTTCAGGAAATAGCGGACGCCGACTGTGATTCCTCCCCCCAGCACTGCAAGCACCAGCAGCAGAATGATCACATTTCTGATCCTTTTTTTCGTCTTCTTCATACCTGTTTACCCCCGTTTTTCCGAAAGCTCCCCGTCGAAAATATAAACGATCCGCTTTGCGTGCTGCGCAACCCCGGAATCATGTGTGATCATGACTACCGTCACACCCTCCTCATTGAGTTTGTGAAACAGCTCCATTACCTGGATACTGGATTTAGAATCCAGCGCACCGGTCGGCTCGTCTGCCAGAAGGATCTTCGGATTGTTGACCATGGCGCGCGCAATCGCTACCCTCTGCTTTTGTCCGCCGGACAACTGCGTCGGCAGAAAGTCCATACGATCTCCAAGCCCGACTTTTTCCAGCGCCTGCGCAGCCCGCCTCTTCCGCTCTCTTTTGGAGATGCCGGCATACACAAGCGGAAGCGCCACATTGTCCAGCGCCGTCTGACGCGGCAGAAGCTGGAAGGGCTGGAATACGAACCCGATGTTATGAAGCCGTTCTTCCGCAATCTCATTATCCGACAATCCAAGAATATTCTTTCCATTCAGAAGGAATGTTCCCTTCGTCGGTTCATCCAGGCATCCGATGATGTTCATCAGCGTGGATTTCCCGGAACCGGAAGGTCCCATAATCGCCACATATTCACCCTCTTCCACGTGAAGCGTGACATCCTTCAGGACCGGCACGACCATCTTTCCGGTAATATAATCTTTGTAGATATTGTCCAACTGTAAAATCATATGTTTCCCCTCTTTTATTGAAGCGCGGCCTTTCCTTTTCCCGCCCGGAAGCGGGCGCAGAAAATCTCTACGGCTCCTCTTCTACGATCGCTCCGGCATCGTCGCCGTCCAGGAATAAGCTTTCGTCATAACCATCGTCGATCACATCCATACCGGACGGATCGTCGTAGTCGTCGTCCAGTGTACCCATATCATAGCCTTCATCGCCGCTGTAATCGTAGCTGTCATACATCGTGCCGGTATCCTGCTCAACATTGCGTATGACGCTCTGCCCCTCCTGCAGTCCCTCATACGGAATAGTGATATAATCATCCGCCGTCAGTCCGTCAAGGATCTCATACTGCCCGAGATCTTCGTCGAAATCGCCGAGCATGACCCCGCGTTTTTCCAGGCGGTCCTTATTGTCTGCCGCCCATACATAAGGAGTTACCTGACCCTCTTCATCCGTCAGCAGATAATAGGCATCCAGCCACATACCGCTGCGCTCCTCCGTCTGTCCGTTATCCGGCTCCACGTATACATGCTGTCCGAGCATCAGACCGGAAGAATCCTCCAGATCCACATAGAACGGATAGGAGCTGGAATTCGACATGGAGCTGTCGCCGCTTCCATAATAGTAAACATTGCTCTGGCTGGTCTGTGCGCTGTCTGTATCGATCGACTCTACCGTCCCCTTCCAGGTGAGAGATTCGTCTACACGGGAATGCGCGATGACCTCGCTGCCCACCTGCAGCTCCGCCATGTTCTGCTCATTAATCAGGCCTTTAATGCGGTATTCGCCGGTCGCCATGATCGTAATGTACGCGTTTGCGTTTTCATCCGAGCTGCCGTCCATTCCGCTCATTCCGCTCACATCGCTGCTTCCGTCACTGCTGCCGGAATTATTTTTATTAATTGTTTTCACCACGCCCTGCAGCTCGCTGGTAACTACGGAATTTGCGATCTGCTTTTTCAAGCTCTCCAGCTCCGCCTGCTTGCTCTTGATATTGTACTCCGCGCGCCGGATGGAGTTCTGCGCCGTAAGGATCGAAGTCGTGTAAGCGCGCTTCTCACTGTCCGACACCTGTGCGCGCTCTTTTTCATACTGCGCGATCGTGGCCTTTGTGGACTCGATCTCGATCTCGTAGTTTTCAATGTCGATCTCAAGCTGCGTGATGCTGTCCTGCGCCTCGTCGGTGTCGTAGGAAAAAAGCTTCGTCCCCACGTTGACCTCCTGCCCGACAGCAACAAAGGTATCCTTCACCTTCAGGCCGCTTGCCACCTCCACGCCGACCGTCCGCTGCGCTTCCACCACGCCCGAAAAACGGCTGCTGCGCCCGGTGCTTGAAATGCCGGTGATCATTCCTACAGAATCAACAAATACTGTATTTTCGGAATCAACGGACTGCCCCGCATCCCGGAATTTAAAGTACCAGACTGCCGTACCCGCGCCCGCCGCCAGAATTATGATTAGTAATATGATCCATATTTTTTTCCTCTTCATTTTGCCGTGACTCCCCTTTCTAACTTCGTATCTTATCATATTTCCACTGCAAATGCACTACGAAAATCGAAGTTCACAAAATCTTCAGAAACAGGTGTTCTCTTTTTCCGGAAAAATTTGACAATTCTGCACTTTTCATATAAAATAAGTTCAACAAACTTCAATATAAGTTTCCAAAAACTATTAAGGAGAATATATGAACAGAAAAAGCTTGCTTTTGTGGCTGGTGCCCGCAGCAGCGCTGATTTTGACAGGATGCGGATATGCAGCCCCTGAAAAGGCGGTACGGCAGGAGATGGATCTTATCAAAAAGCTGGATGAATCCACTATAAAATCCTTCGTCTCCTATGAAGACATCCGCCTTTCCCATTCGGCACCGCTGGAAGTCGGTGAGGAAACGACGGAAGCCGTAAAGCTGTTTTTCAAGAATTTCACCTACAAGATCCGCTCGTCTTCCGTCAGCGACGACAGGACTTCGGCTACGGTAGATCTGGATATCACAAATCTCGACGCCCAGCAGCTCGCAAAGGATCTGTGCCGCGCCATGATCAAGGATTCTGTCACGCAGGAGGGCAGCAGCCAGCCGGAGGGCCTTGCCTCCTCCTTCGCCCTGATGAAGGAGTGTCTGGAAAACAATACCTATCCGCTCACTACGACCTCCGCCACAGTCCATCTCACAAACACAAACGGCGTCTGGCTCATCCAGGAAAGTACCGAGCTGGAGGATGCCCTGGCCGGAGGACTGGTTTCCTATCTGCGCGATCCCTACCTGCTCTCTCCCACGGAGGTTCTGGAATGTACGCTGGAACCGTTCGCAGATTTTTCCGCGGAGGAATGGAAAAATTATCTGAAGCTGGATGATGTATTCAGTACCGGAAGCTCTCTCGCCCCGCAGATGGATAAGGTTGTGGCGGAACAGATCGCACAGTTTTTCAGCTATCATATTGAATCCGTCACCGAGGACAACGACACTGCCTCCGCCTCTGTCACGATCACCAGCCTCGATCTGCCGGAGATCATCAGCCAGTGCCGCAGCTCCCTGCTGGAATATGCGCAGACTACGGAATCCATCCGCGCAACGGATGCGGAAATCTATCAGAAATCAGCGGAATATCTGCTCTCCGCCCTGGAAGCCAACACACAGAGCACAGAAAGCACCATCACCATTACGCTCGTCAACAACGATTACACCTGGGAGGTGTACCTGAACGAGACCTTCTCCGACGCCCTGCTCGGGGGTATGGACGTCGCGCTGGAAAGCCTGTATGCTGCGGAGGATGCGGGCGAAGCGGCGGAAACGGAAAGTACGACTGCAGAAAGCGTCGAAGATGAACCCTAGTCATGGAAACATTTAAAGATTGCTTCTATACAGAAAAAGACTTCCCGCCTCAGCGGGAAGCCTTTTTTCTTACTTAAAGAACTCCACGATCTCCGTATACCCTTCCGAAGCAAGCTGCTCCTTCTGGAATTTCTTATTTTTCTTCATCATGTTCATGCTGACACTTCCGCCCTCCGCGCGGCGCTTTTCCGCCTCGCGGAACACATCGAGAAGCTTCTCCTTCGGCATTCCTTTTTCGATCAGAAAAGCAGTTTTCTCCGCCTTTCCGGGAATCCGGAAGTCTTTTTCCAGAAGCAGCATAACGATGCGCTCAAATCCGATGGAAAAGCCGCACGCCGGGGTCTGATTGCCAGTGAAGCGCCCGATCATCTCGTCATAGCGTCCGCCGCCGCCCACCGAACCGCCAAAGCCGTCGATGCTGATCTCAAAGATCGGACCGGTGTAGTATGACATGCCGCGTACCAGCGTAGGATCAAACACAATATTGAATTTTGCGGTTTTTACAGCTTCTACGCTCTCGATGATCGTCTCAAGATCCGAAGCAACCGCCTCCTCCAGCACGCCTGCAAGCGTTCCGCGCAGGAAGCGCACGCCCGCAAGGTCGCCCGTCACCTTTTCAAAAAGTCCCAGATATTTCTGCACGGCCTCCTCCGGGAAGCCCTCTTTTTTCAGCTCCTCCGCGACGCCCTCCAGACCGATCTTATCCATCTTGTCCAGAATGATGAATACTGTATCATAGCTCTCCGGCGCGAATCCGCTGTACGCCGCCATCGCCTTTAATATCCGGCGGTCGTTGATGCGAATGGTGAAGTTTTCAAAATCAAGCTTTCCGACCAGCGTCGAGGTGGCAAGGATCAGCTCGATCTCCGCCAGGATGGACGGCTCGCCGAGGATATCGATATCACACTGCATGAACTGGCGGTATCTGCCTCTCTGCGGGCGGTCCGCACGCCACACATTGCCCATCTGAAGCGCCTTAAACGGCGCCGGAAGCTCGTTCGCATTGTTAGAATAATAGCGGGAAAGCGGCACCGTCAGATCATACCGCAGCCCACCGTCCACCAGATCCGCCTCACACTGTGCTGTCTCCAGCTTCAGCTTCTCGCCGCGCTTTAAGATCTTAAAGATCAGCTTCTCGTTCTCGCCGCCCTGCTTGCTGCTCAGATTCTCAATGTGCTCCACGCACGGCGTCTCAATCGAAGAAAATCCGAATTTCCCGTAAGTTTCTTTGATCAGTCCGATCACATAATCGCGGATCTCCATCTCCCGCGGGGTAATATCCTTCATGCCGGTAACCGGCTTCTTTTTTAAGCTCATCTGTCGCTTCCTCCCTCTTCCTCTGGCAGCTCCTCCTGATGGATCACTTCCTGAAATGCCAGAAACACTTTCATATCAAAATTCTTCACTTCATCTATCATCAGGCGCACCGCCGTCTCGCTGTCAAAAGCCTGCCGGTAGGAGCGGGTCGTCGTCAGCGCTGCATAGACGTCGCAGACCCGCAGGATCCGCGCGCCCAGAGGGATTTCCTCCCCGGATTTATTCGACGGGTAACCGCTTCCGTCATAATTCTCATGATGGTACAGAACCCACTGCGCAATTTCCGAAGAATATCCCTCTTCATTGAGAAGCGCGTAGCCAAGCGCCGGATGCGTCCGCACATAGCGCAGTTCCTCCACATGGAGCGGCGCACCCTCCTTCCTCGAATACATATATTTCATGATCTCAAGCTTGCCGATATCGTGGACAAGCCCGGCAACCGCAAGCTGATAGCAGATATCCTCCGGCAGCTCCAGCTGCCTTCCCACCCGGTAAGCAAGGTTGCTCACGCGGATCCCATGTGCAATCTCCTTCTGCAGGTCAGTCTGGATAATATGATACTTTTTTGCTTCCATATTTCCTCGCTCATTTCTTTATCATAATGCTTTTATCTTGCGATCGATCATCTCGTCGATGCGCTCGATATAGCTGCGGATATCCTTGACATTCTCGACGCGCTCGATCCGCTCGCCGTTTACAAGCTTTGTAGAAGCTCCGGCGCCGAGCGCCAGGATGCTCTGCTTCTCTTCCATGATCAGAATGTTGTATATTCCTGCCGCACCCTCCCGCGCATAGCCGACGTTTTCA
>CABRSG010000122.1 GCA_902473545.1 uncultured Lachnospiraceae bacterium
AAAGCTATACGATGTTCACAGCACTCGTGAACTTCTACTTATATTTAAACCTTGCAAATCTGAAAATAGTTTTATCAAAACTACTTCACGAGAAAAAGAAGTAATAGAACTTTTCATGCGCGGAAAAACGTATAAACAAATCGCTGAATACCTTGGCATCAGCATCAGCGGCGTGCGTAGACATTTGGAAAAGGTTATTTTACAGAATGAACTCAAATCAATACTTGAACTCATCTCAAAATATTAGCCTCACGATCTCTATAATTTTGAATGATAATTGAGGAGGTTTCGTATGGAATTTGGTGGACGTACCATCATTCTTTCTACTCCTGAAGAATTACTTCCTCTTATTACAGAAGCTATACGACTTGCCAGCAATAAAAATGTACAGAGTACCTCTGAAGGCCCGGTCAAAAAACTACTTGCGCCTAAAGATGTGGAAAGAGAGTTTGGCATACATCAAAAAACTCTCGCATACTGGCGACAGGAAAGTGTTGGCCCGGCATATACGAGCTTTGGCAGGCGCGTCTTCTATGAACGTGCTGTACTGGAAGAATATATTGCCTCCGGGCGCATCCAGACTTTAGAATCAAAATGACGGACTTATCAGATCGCCAGCATATCCCCTATGATGGAGAGCTTTTCACTCTCTTGTCCGGGGAACAGATGGGCATATCTCATCGTCATTGTGATATTCTTATGGCGCATGAGCTTTTGCAGCTCCATAAGCGTGACCTTGCCGGACTGAGCAAGCCAAGAGGCGAACGTATGCCGCATGGTATGCAATGTGACCATATACAGGCTGTCGCAGTTTTCTGGCTCCAGACCGAGTTTTCTGACGGCGGTTTTGAAACACGCGGGAGTTTTAGTGAAGGCTGTTTTCTTGCGGGGCTGCTGGAAAATGGGTTCTGCAGGCTTGCGCTTATACGCCTGGAGCATCCCGATCATATCCTCCGGCACTCGGACGAAAACTCGTTTGCCTCCTTTCTGGATGATATAAAGGCCGCAGGCGTTAGCATCCACGTCCTGTCCGCGCAGCTTGAAAATTTCCGTGGGGCGGAGGCCGGTTCGCAGGGAGAGCAGAGCCATGTCATGCAACTGCGGATGCCGCTTTTCAAGGTCGTCCAAAAGGGCCTTGGCCTCTTCCCGTGTCAGAAAGCGCAATCTTTCATTGTTGGCTTTGACCATTTTCCATGTACCACCTTTGGTGGACAGCGGGTTGACACCGCTCCACATACTTGTGGCGATGGCACGATTTATGGCGGATCGCATGAACGAAAAGATATTGTTTACAGTCTGACCGGCCAGAGTTTTCCGCTTCCGTACCTTGGTGTTGGGCTTTCCTGTGGCCTTTTTGGGCTTTGTATTCCCGGTAAGCGTCTTCAAGAGCTGTGCCTTGAGACTGGAGAGCAGATTCGGGGTCACCTCGACAACTGGCAGGGCGTGAATTTTGTTCTTGAGGTGAGCGCTGTATTGACTGTAATGTTGATCGACGTACTTCCCTTCGCTTCTGCCCCAGGCAAGATACGCATCGACGATTTCACCGATGGTCACTTTGTCGCGCTCGATGGGATTGACGCCCGTGGCCTCGAACTCGGCAAGGAATTTTGCCCGTTCCTTCCTGGCCGTAGCCGGGCGGATGCCCTTGCTGTGCCTGCCGACGGTTTTCCAGTGTCCCTTGCCCTCATGGTCGGCGTACCAGAAACAGTAGATTTTGTCGTACTCTCCGGTGCGCGGATCACGCTTGGCGGACTGGCGGAAGAAGACGCCCTCGAACTTAGTCTTCGTGTATTTTCTTTCAGTTTCGCTACTCATATAAGCAGCTTAGAGAATACGACGAAAGAAGGTAAGATGCTTATCCAAAACTTATCCAAAATGGATTTTCAAGATAATTATCTGAATTTAATAATTATATTTATCTTCGTTCTGGCAATATGTGACCGAGAGAGAGAGAGAGAGAGAGAGAGAGAGAGACTGGTGCTGGCCTGCATGCAGGCTCCTCCCCCAAGCGGATAAAAATTAAATAGTAATATATTGAATTTATTTAATTTTATATAAAAATTAATTCTAATACCTACAAAAATACCTTAAAAATAAAAGGTTTTAAAAATTCTTTTTGAGGCGTAGCTGGATGGCTATCTGTTTGTTTTATCAAATAGGTGTGGCCCGGCTTTCAGTCATATGTTTTCATCCGTATGTGTGACCATCCAAACTCGCTTAAGTGGAAGTTCAGCGCGCAAGTCCTCATCCAGTTTTTCATACACATCCAGCAATTGCAGGATAAGTTCTTGCTTATCCCAAAGCCGAACTTCAAAAAACTGGTGTGGGATTTCCTGTTCCACAGAGTTTTTGAAGCCTCCCCATGCAACCAATAAACCATGTGTAGCTTTGGCGCGGGTCATACCGCCGCGTAGCTGATCCAGCGTCGGACGGTCAATCGGCGTATCTTGCGATTTCACTTGTACGCAAATTCGGGGAACGCCAAAACCAAGACTATCGGGCGCGGCAAGTATGTCCATTCCTCCATCAGCTCCACCGAGGGTACGCCATGTACGATATCCCTGAGCTTTAAGAATGCCTTCGACGAGGCGTTCCATTGCGTGTCCTTTGAACTTGCGCTCAATAAGGGCGATAAGCTGATCTCTGGCGAGGAGTTCCAAATCGGGAAAGGTATCAGGGTCACTTTCCTCATCTTGTGGCATTGATGGCAAGTAATGAGAAAGGCTAGCACGTTGCCAGCCGGATGCAGCCAATGCCTTTATGCGTTTTTCCGCATCGTTTCGCTGTATCTGGCAAATCGTCATAAACGCTCCAAAGGAATACAGCAGGTCTTGCTCAAAGGCAGAACGCGGCACTTCTGGATTAAGCCAGTCCACAGTCCGATAATGGCGAAAACTATCCTCGTTATCGGGTGCAAAAATATAATCGGACGTAACTTTGCCTACCGCGACGGCAGGCTTGTGTTTGAGTGGCACTACCACAAAGTCGCCTTGAGCCATACGGTGGACAAAAGCGTTAATCTGGCTCACTCCATTGATGATTTTTTTCGGCTTTTCGTCCGGAGTCTCGCTCAATGCCGCCACCTTGATAGACTCGTAGCCTCCCAAGGTGGCAATATTCTTGTTGGTGAATAACCCTCCCCACTGGAGATAGATACGATTATCACTGATAAAACGATTTTCAAACTGTCCGTCTCGTCCCGCCCGAACCAAGTAAAGTGCCATAGCATCTCCGATATTCTGTGATTACAATCAAAAATAAGTTTACCATATAGTAAGCTATGACAATCCCACATATTTTTCAAAAAATTCCTTTAATCTCTCTATAATTCCCTTTTTCTTTTCGCTGCTTTTTATGTCAAACGGATTACTCGGCGGCATGATTTTCTGAATATCCTCGCCTATCGTTTTCAGTTCGCCACTACGGAAGGCGTTATCCAGAAATTTTCTGGTTTCTTCCGGTTGCAGTTTTTCCCGTGCGATGAGGGCCTTTATATCAGCCTCACGGCGTTCATCAACATAGCGCCTCCAGTCCTCGCTCACAGAAGCGGAGACATTGATATCGGCAATAAAACCCTCAATGAGTTCTTTTTTGCTGCGCAGTTCAATACTTGAATTGATAGCTGTGCCGATGGACGCGAGGATGGTCTTGTCTTTGCCGTGGGAAGCGCGGTATTTTTCGACCAGCATCAGGATATAGTCGATATTGATTTCCACCTGCCGTACCAGTTCCATTTCAAAGACCACATCAGATGTAATGTCTTCCTTTTCCACCTTGCCGGGCCGATGTTTCTGATAGAGATCAAGATACATACTCTGATAGTCCTGCAACTGTCGCTCGGACAGAATTTCATTGCCCTTGAAATCGTCAAACGCTGTCAGAATATTCCGCATCCTCAGAATTGAACCAAAGAGCGCGATAAAATCTTTCTCGTCCTGCTCGCCGATGATAGACTGCTCAAGAGGAAAGCGCGTCAGCAGGTTTTCTATCAGTTCTTTATAGCCACTTGTATGTTTTGTATCACCATCTGATTTTTCCTCATCAAAACCATTATAGTAGTCTTCATACGTCTTCAGCAGTACGACACCGCCCGCATCCTTATTGCCGAACAGCGCAATGGCGTCATCCGTTTCCTTCTGCAAATCACGAAAACAGACGATATTGCCGAAGGTCTTGACCGAATTGAGAATGCGATTGGTGCGGGAATATGCCTGTATCAGGCTGTGGTATTTGAGATTTTTGTCCACCCACAGGGTATTAAGGGTTGTCGCGTCAAACCCAGTGAGAAACATGTTGACCACCACAAGGAGGTCAATCTCACGGTTTTTCATGCGCTGCGACAGGTCTTTATAGTAGTTCTGGAACTTGTCGGCCGATGTATCGTAGTTTGTGTTGAATGTTGTGTTGTAATCGGTAATGGCGGATTCCAGAAAATCGCGCGATGTGGCATCAAGACCGGCGGTATCAAAACTTTCATCGGCAATAGCATCTTCGGGATCGGCTTCGTTGGGATTGAAACTGAAGATGGTAGCTATGGTCATTTCCCGACGCAGTTCCGCCAGTTGCTTTTTCAATTCCTTGTAATAGGCGATAGCCATGGGAATGGAGCTGACGGCCAGGATGGAATTAAATCCCGACACGCGCTGACCTTTCAGAGAGTAAAAGCTGTTGCGCTTGGTCTTCTGGTCAAAATGCTCGATAATGTATCTGACCACACCCGAGATACGCTCCGGTGCGGCAAGGGCCTTTTCAATATCAATGGCCTGGACTTTGTAATCCCTGACGTTTTCCGCCATCTTCACAGTATTGATGTAATCAATGCGGAACGGCAACACGTTGCCGTCATTAATGGCGTTGACGATGGTGTAGGTGTGCAGTTTATCACCGAAAGCCTGTTCTGTGGTCTTTAACAAGGGATTGCCGCCCGTTCCGGCATTGACCGCAAAAATGGGTGTACCGGTAAAACCGAAC
Source organism: uncultured Lachnospiraceae bacterium (assembly GCA_902473545.1). Lineage (GTDB taxonomy): Bacteria > Bacillota > Clostridia > Lachnospirales > Lachnospiraceae > Marvinbryantia. The sequence continues at coordinate 4,972 of CABRSG010000122.1, forward strand.
AGGTGGTATTGCCTGAACGCCTTGACAATGGCCGTGTGCAAATCGCCAAACTGGGAACGGTGGCATTCGTCAAAAATGAGTACGATACGCTGCTGGAAAACGGGATGTTTGGGGTTGCGCCTGATGAAAATGCCCAGCTTTTGAATAGTCGTGATGATGATATGGCAGCCGGAATCTTCCATCTGCCGTGTCAGTACGGAAACGGAATTGTTGCCGTTGGCCGCGCCTTTTTCAAAGCGGTCGTACTCCTTGATGGTCTGGTAGTCTAAATCTTTGCGGTCAACCACAAAAAGCACCTTGTCCACATAGGGAAGGCGTGTGGCAAGCTGGGCCGTCTTGAAGGAAGTCAGCGTTTTGCCGGAACCCGTGGTGTGCCAGATATACCCCCCGCCTTCCACGCTACCCGCTTTTTTATAGTTGTGGGCTATTTCCAGTCGTTGCAAAATACGCTCGGTGGCCGTTATTTGATAAGGACGCATTACCAGCAGCATTTTTTCGGTAGTAAATACACAGAACCGGGTAAGGATATTCAGCAGGGTATGGCGGGCAAAGAACGTCTTGGTGAAGTCCACAAGATCGGCAATGACGGTATTGTTGCCGTCCGCCCAATAGGAAGTGAACTCGAAAGAGTTGCTGGTCTTTTTGCTCTTGCGCCTGCCGCTGTTATTCTGTTCCCTGACGTGAGCCTCCCGGGTGGTATTGGAATAATATTTGGTATGCGTACCATTGGAAATGACGAATATCTGTACATATTCATACAGCCCGGACCCGGCCCAGAAGCTGTCACGCTGATAGCGCTTTATCTGGTTAAAAGCTTCCCGGATGGGCACCCCTCGGCGCTTCAACTCCACATGCGCCAAAGGCAGGCCATTGACCAGGATAGTCACGTCATACCGTGTCTGATAGGTTCCCGCACTCTCTTCATACTGATTGATGACCTGAAGACGGTTGTTGTGAATGTTTTTCTTGTCCAGCAGCGTGATATTTTTTGTTGTACCGTCATCTCTGGTCAGGTTGATGACACAATCTTCCTGAATGCGACGCGTCTTTTCCTCAATGCCTTCATTGGCATTGGCAAGGTGCTGCGTAAAGAAGCGTCGCCACTCCTGGTCAGAAAAAGTATAGTTGTTGAGCAATTCCAACTGGCGGCGCAGGTTGTCCACAAGTGCGGCTTCATTGTGTACAGACAAATATTCATAGCCCTGCGAACACAGTTGGCGGATGAATTCTTTCTCCAGATCCGCTTCGCTCTGATAGGCGTCGGAACGGATTCTGGAGGGAGTATATTCGGCTACAACCGTGCTTTCCGGGCATTGCGCCACCATGTTGAAACGGGTCGTCATACGGCTTCCTTGAAAGTCAGCAGCTTGTCGCGGTAATATTCATACTGCTTTTTACGCGCCTCAATTTCCGCGGGCAGGCCGCTGGTCAGGTCATTACAAAGAGCATCAAAACGGTCGAGGATGGAAACGATGCCGGCTTGTTCGGCAAGAGGGGGAACGGGGATGAGATAATTATCCAGCATATGACGTCGAATGGAAGTAACAGAAGCATGTACCGCGTTTTTTGTTATATAGCTAAGAAAGTTTGCTTTCATATAATAAAAAAAGAATTTTGATAGGATTCTACTATCCGTTATCCGTATTCGATATGCCCTCTGATGTAGAGCATATTTCCCCTCAACAAAATGAAAAACTTTTCCAACCCCAACGCCATCTCCCGCAGTAACAATAGCTGTCTCATCAAACTCCCATGTATTTTTTCTTAGGACATCCTGAGAGCGTACATAAAATGGATATTTCCCATCCTCGATAAACTCATTTGTATTACTACTCCCTGTACTTATACTCGCGACACATCCTAAATTCATCCATTGAACGCTACTTACCGCTGTCTGTCTGTCTGTCTGTCTGTCTGTCTGTCTGTCTGTCTGTCTGTCTGTCT
>CABRSG010000123.1 GCA_902473545.1 uncultured Lachnospiraceae bacterium
CCGCCGAGATGTCCGGAAGCCACCCAGGTCTGGGGATTCATCAGGATCGCACAGTCCACGCCGACATTGTACGGATTTTCCTGGATGAATTTCTGCCACCATGCGCGCTTTACGTTATTTTTCAGCTCCACGCCAAGGTTGCCGTAATCCCAGGTGTTTGCCAGACCGCCGTAGATCTCGCTGCCCGGATAGACAAAGCCTCTTGACTTTGCAAGCGCTACGATTTTTTCCATTGTTTTTTCCATAAATCATTCTCCTCATTCATATAAAATGTACGCCGTTTCGTTTTCCTCAATGACCGCCGTGGATTTGTCCGTCACCTTTACATTTTCACTGACGTATCTGATCGTCCCCGGCACCTGGACCAGCATTGCCTGCCGCAGCGCGACCGTCTGATAATTTTTGCCGGTCATGATAGCGGATCCCCACACCAGCGCCTCCTGCGCCTTCACTCCGTCGGTCACCTCCGCAAACTTTCCCTCAAAGGCATAACCAGCCTGCACTGCTCCCTGGATGTCTCCGGCGTAAAAATCCAGATGATTGAATTCTGCGTAGTCCTTCGTGCTCGCGTATGTCATGCGAAGCTGCGCAATGCCTTCCTTTACACTGAAACTTTGTTTCTTTACCGCCTTTGTTCCGGCAGCATCGTTGTAGCTTTCGATCTCGGCGCCAAGCTCCTCCTCCATCTCCCCTTTGTCGTAGTAGCTCTGGCTGAAATCCTCACGGACATACTCTGTAACGGCGCCCTTTTTGTCTATAGAAATGCCGCTGACTGCCGGTGAAAAGCTGCTGCAGCCCGTCAGGAACAGCCCCAGACACAGCACAAGACCTGTAACGCACCCCTTTTTCATTCATTCATCCTCCCAAAGTCATTCATAAATGATTATACTAACATTATCCCTCATTTTCAACTCTAAATCTGCAAACTTTCCAAAATCTCCAGGGTTTTAAACTTCCGGTCGACGTATGTTCTCCGAAAACGCTCCTGGATACGCGAAAATTCATCGAGAACACCGTCGGAAACCGTGAAGGTATATAGTTTTTCCACCGGCGTCGCGACGACATACTGCATCGTAAAAACAGTGGATTCCAGCAGTTTTTCCGCGCGCGCCCCGCGCATGCACTCCGCGCAGACTGCGCCGTTTCGCGCGTGTGCATATCCGCACAGGTTCTCCGTGCCTCCGCAGACCGTGCAGCAGAAAACCTCCGGGTATTCGCCGTTTATCACCATCGCCTTCAGCTCAAAAACGTACCGCACCAGCTTTTTCGGCAGATGCGGATTTTCCAGCGCGCGCATGGAAGCGTACAGAAGCTTTAAAAGCTCCTTCTCATCGCTGTTTTCCCGCGCATAATAATCCGCAAACTCCAGGAAATACATCCCGTAGTACGCCCCCTCGAAATCCATGGAAAGCTTCTCAAAATAATTGCTGATCTGCGCCTGATAGATGTTATAGGAGCTGCGCCCCTCGTAGCACTCGAAAGTCCCGAAGGAAAACGGCTTTGCCGCCGCAAGCAGCGGGCTGTTCTGCCGCCGTGCTCCCTTGGCGAATCCGCTGATCTTTCCGCGCTCCTTCGTCAGAAGCACGATCCGCTTGTCATATTCCCCGATGGGAACGGCGGACAGCACCATTCCTGTCAGTTCCAGTTTCTCACTCATCTTACGCCCGCTTTCAGATTTCCTTTTTATCGTAGCCGAAATTCTTAATCAGAAAATCGCTGTCACGCCAGTCCTTTTTCACCTTCACCCAGAGCTTCAGGTTTACCTTCGTCTCCAGCATATTTTCAATGTCCACGCGGGCGGCGGAACCGATTTTTTTCAGCATTGCCCCGCCCTTTCCGATAATGATACCCTTGTGGGAATCGCGCTCGCAGATGATCGTCGCGTCGATGTCAAACAGCCCGCCATCCCCGCGCTCCGTCATGCGGTCGATCGCCACTGCGATGCCGTGCGGGATTTCCTCATCGAGACAGCGCAGCGCTTTTTCACGGATCATTTCGGCGACGATCTGGCGCTGCGGCTGATCGGTTACGGTATCTTCATCGTAAAACATCGGCCCATAGGGCAGGTACCGGAAGATCGCGTTGATAACCTCGTCCAGATTCTGTGCACGCAGCGCGGACACCGCGATGATATCCGCAAAGTCATAGATTTTCCGGTATGCGTCGATAAACTTCGCCACCTCTGTTTTCTGTACCGTGTCTATTTTATTAATGATCAGCACCACCGGCGTCTTCGTCTTTTTAAGCTGCTGCGCAATGTGCTGCTCGCCCGCGCCGATAAAGGTGGACGGCTCCACCAGCCAGAGGATCACATCGACCTCGCTCAATGTGCGCTCAGCAACATTCACCATATACTCGCCGAGCTTGTTTTTCGCCTTGTGGATGCCCGGCGTATCCAGAAACACGATTTGCCCCCGCTCGCAGGTGTAGACCGTCTGGATGCGGTTTCTCGTCGTCTGCGGCTTGCGCGAGGTGATCGCGATCTTCTGCCCGATCAGATGATTCATCAGCGTGGATTTGCCGACATTCGGACGCCCGATCAGCGTCACAAACCCCGATTTTGTGCTTCCGGTATTTTTCAATTCGTTTAAGTCAAGCTTCATTCACATTCTCCCTGCCCGATCAGCGGTTTTATCTCGCAGAACAGTTCTTTTTCTTCTTTGATCTTCTCTCCGTTTCCGATAACGCAGATATATTTTTCCTGCAGCGCCGCCTCGATCAGCACAGAGAGCGCCCGGATACTGCCCGGCGTCGCGCTTAAAATCTCGTCGCGCTCGCGCTGGAGATCCTGCTGCGTGACATTTCCAAGATATGCCGCCAGGGAACGCGCGCCCTTTGCCTGCGGATTCAGCGGCGTGTCCACCTCGCTCATCGTTCCAATAATATATTTCGTCATATCGCGGTCGCTGACGCTGAAATTCTTTAAATAATCTGTGATGCCCTCATACACCTGCAGCGTTCTGCCAAGGTTTGGATCGCGGTAGGACACGAAATACGTATCGCCTGTGCGCCCATAGCCGCTCATGCAGCCGTAAGCCCCGCCCTGCACGCGGATATTCACCCACAGATATTCATATGCCATGATAGTTTTTAAAATGCGCAGCGCGCCCGTGTAGGTGTAGCCGGCCCTGCAGAAATTGCCTGCCGCCGCCACATACTGTATCTGCGACGAAGTCGCAAAGCCCTCGTTCTTCCTTCCAAGCGGCGCCGCCAGTCCGTGGGGGCCTGCTGCGCCTGTTTTCTCCTCGCCCTCTGCTGCTTCCGACTCTGGGCCTGCCGCGTCTTTACTCTCCGGCACTGTATCCGCTTCCATTCCTGCTTTCCCGGCTTCCTCCAGCTTCTTTTGCAGCAGACGGATGCGCTCACGCACCTTATCCATAACCTCCGGCTCGACAGTCACGCTCACCAGAAGGTTTTCTTTCCGGAACAGCGTCCGGATCAGATTTGTGAGGATGCGCACCAGCTCGCCCTTCTTTTCGGCAAACTGCTCCTCCAGAAGCTCCACCGTTTTGTATAATGTGATGCCCGCCACGCGGTCATGAAACGCCGCCGTACCGGAGAAATAGGACATTGCGCGGTTTGCCGCCGTCTGGTGCCCGGCAGAGGTCAGACGCATCTGCAGACGCGATTTCATGCGTGCGATGATCTCATAAAGACGCTTCTCATCCGTCAGCTTCGACGTCAGCAGAATCTCTTCCATCATGTCAAAGGCAAAATCCAGCTCAGAGTAAAGCACCTTCGCCTTTATCCCGAATTTCGCACAGTAATTTCCCGGATGCGACGCATCGGCGAAGGCGTCCACCGACGGATAAATACCGCCGGAATGAATATCGATCTCGTTGCTGAGTTCGCGGTAGCTGTAATGCTCCGTGTCCACCATGCCAAGGATGCCCTTCAGAACGCCAAGGTATTCCACTTGTTCCGCCGGCACCTTTGCCGTATCAAACAAAAGATTCATATAGGCGATGCCGTTGGTGTCAATCTCATGATGTACCAGCGGCGTACCATTCACCATTTCTTCCTTATTATAGATCGGCGCCGCCTCTTTTCCGATATCCGAAAGCTTTAGCAGCGGAATTTTCTCCAGCTCCTCCTGCGTGGACGGCATCTCCTGGAACGCGCGCAGCTTCTTTGTGCGCTCTATCAGCTCCGCGATCTGCTCTTCAGACAGAGAAGCCTTGTACTGCGCCAGTTTTTCGCGCACACGCTCGTCCTCCTTCGCGGTAAGTCCCCGCTCCGGCGCCATCACCAGGATGGAAGCGTGCGTGTTGTCGATGAGGAAGGTCTGTATCAGCTCCTCAAAATAGCGTCCCTCTGTCTGTTCCTTTAAGAAACGGCAGACCTCAAGCTGCTTCAGATACTCAAACGGCGCGTTGTCGTCGTAGAGCCAGCTATCGAAGGTGTCGAGACCGTACATCAGACCGCGCGGGAAATTGCCGTAATCCGCCTCGCGGAATTTAAATTCCAGATTGTTGATCGCCGCAAGTAGCGCTTTCTTCTCCAGTCCCTCCGCAGCCAGCTTCTGCAGCGTCTCACGGATGATTGCAAGAAATTTTTCCTTATCCTCTGCATTCGCATACTTTGCCACCACAGAAAACACCGGCTGCAGGATGCCGCCGTCGTAGCCGCCTTCAATGTCCTTGCCGATGCCCGCGTCGAGAAGCGCCTGCTTCAGCGGTGCACCCGGCGCGGAGAGCAGCACATATTCCAGCACCGCCATCGCATAGGAAAGGTTCACGTCGGAAGCCTCGCCCGCCACCACATTCCATGCCAGGTACGTATTGTCCGTTTCTTCCTCGGCGCTGGAAACCGGGTATGCAAAGGTGTGCTCCGCCATTTTTTCAAACGGCTTCTGCAGCGGGATCGCCGAGTCGATCTCCATCGCATCGTATCTGCTCAGATATTCGCTGTCGAGCCATGCAAGCCGCTCCTCCATGTCCAGATCGCCGTAAAGATAGATATAGCAGTTCGACGGGTGATAGTAGCGGCTGTGGAAGGAGAGAAAATCGGAGTATTTCAGCTCCGGGATCACCTTTGGATCGCCGCCCGACTCCACGCCGTAGGGCGTGTCCGGGAACAGGGAATTCATGATCTCGCGGTCCAGCATATCGTCCGGCGAGGAAAATGCTCCCTTCATCTCATTGTACACCACGCCGTTGTACGTCAGCTCATCCTCCGGATTTTCCAGGATATAACTCCAGCCCTCCTGACGGAAGATTTCTTCCTTCTGATAAATGTTCGGGAACAGCACCGCGTCCATATATACCTGCATCAGATTACAAAAATCCTGCAGATTGCAGCTCGCAATCGGATACACCGTCTTGTCCGAAAACGTCATTGCGTTTAAAAAGGTGTTCAGCGAACCCTTTGCCAGCTCCACGAACGGATCCTTTGACGGGAATTTCTCACTTCCGCAGAGCACGCTGTGCTCCAGAATATGCGCCACGCCGGTGCTGTCCGCGGGCGGCGTGCGGAAACCGATCCCAAATACTTTATTTTCATCAGTATTTTCCAGAAGAAGAACACGCGCGCCGCTCTTGCGGTGGCGCAGCAGTGTGCCGGTGGATTTCACATCGGCGATCTCTTCCGTTTTTACTACATCATATTGCGGTAAACTGCGAAACATCTGCAAACCTCCAAACTATTCTATACTTCACATCATTATATAATCATTACCATTTTTTTGCAAGGGCGGCAAAATGCCCGACGGAAAATTTCCGCCGGGCATTTACTGTTCACTCCGTTCGCAGTAACCTTCGAAAATGATATCGCTTTATTCGATACCTGCTGTCTCAATGATAAATTTAACGCTGCCGTTTTCCGCCTCGCCGCCGAAGCTCTTGTAGCTTTCCCCGGCGTCCTTCATCTCTTCGAGACGGTCTAAGAATTCCTGCAGGTCGTCCTCCAGGACTTCGGTGATTTTGTCAATGCCCTCTTCTTTAAATTCCTGCATACCATCCGCAAGCTCCTCCGCTCCGTCAAGCAGTTCTCCGGTACCCTCGTCAAGCTGTGTCCCCGCCTCGGCAAGCTTCGCCGTTCCGTCTTTAAGCTGCGTGCTGCCGTCTGCGAGCTGCACAATGCCGTCTGCAAACTGTGCCGCTCCGGAGGTGAGCTGTGCACCGCCGTCTGCAAGCTGTCCGATGCCGCTTCCAAGCGCTGCCGCCCCGGAAGCAAGCTGTGCACTGCCGCCTGCGAGCTGCGTGGCTCCCGCACTTACCTGCGCGGCTCCGCTCTTTAATTCCCTGCTCTTTCCGGTAAGCTGCGCCGCTCCCGCCTTCAGCTCAGCGCCTTTGTCTGTAAGCTGTGTCGCTCCCGCTTTCAGCTCGGCGCCCTTTTTCGTAAGCTGCGCCGCTCCCGCTTTCAGCTCGGCACCCTTTTTCGTAAGCTGCGTCGCTCCCGCTTTCAGTTCCGTTCCTTTGTCTGTAAGCTGTGCCGCTCCTGCTTTCAGAAGTACGCTGCTCTGTGCAAGCTGCTGTCCGCCCGCAAGCAGTGTATTCGCATTTTCCGTAAGCTTCCTGCTTCCCTCCTGCAAAGCCTCATCGTTTGCCGTGAGCGCTGCTGCGCCGTCTGCGAGCTGCTGCGTGGCTGCTGTAAGCTGCGCAATTGCTCCGCTGATATCGATCCCTTCCGCTCCCGAAACGTTGGAAAGCGCTGTTTTAATCTGCGCCAGCGCCTCCCTTGCCTGGCTCTGGTAAGCAATGTCTGTCTGCAGTTCTGCAATGCTGTCATTCAGCTGTCCCACATAAGTATTGTAGGTATCCGCATAGCCTCCAAGTACCGGCGGCAGGCTGCCCGGCAGATTGCCCTGCACCCCCTGCAGCGTTCCCAGCACTGACTGATTGCCTGCGATAGACGCATCCAAAGCTGCGATACAGGTATCGATCGCCCCTGCTGCCGCTAA
>CABRSG010000124.1 GCA_902473545.1 uncultured Lachnospiraceae bacterium
CGTACGCACCACATAGGACACGCTCGGCGGGGTGGTAACATGCAGCAGATAAGCGTCCGCGCCGGATGCCGTAAGACCTGCTACCAGCGAATACTCGAACATATAGCTGCTTCTTCTGGTATCCTTTCCGATGACGATATTCGCCTTGTGATCTCTTCCGAAATACCAGCCCAGGAAACGTCCCACCTTGTAGGCGTGCTCAACAGTAAGATTTACATTTGCTTCTCCTCGGAAGCCGTCGGTTCCAAAATATTTTCCCATAATAAACTCCTTTTAATGAATACGGCGATAGATTACCCTTTGTGCAACCTATCGCCCTTCTTTGCCTAACTATAATTGCTTACACTCTGGACAGATATTCCCCTGTACGGGTGTCGATCTTAATCTTGTCCCCCTGGTTTACAAACAGCGGTACGTAAACCGTCGCGCCTGTCTCTACCACTGCCGGCTTGGTCGCGCCCTGTGCGGTGTCGCCCTTGAAGCCCGGCTCGGTGTCTGTGATCTCCAGCTCTACGAACAGCGGCGGCTCTACCGCGAATACATTGCCGTTGTAGGAGCAGACCTTTACCATCTCATTTTCTTTGACAAACTTCAGCGCATCGCCGATATCCTCCTGGCTGAGCGCGATCTGGTCGTAGGTCTCCACGTTCATGAAGTGGAACAGATCTCCATCGGAATACAGATACTGCATATCCACGCGCTCGATACGCGCCTGCGGGAATTTTTCTGTCGGACGGAAGGTTTTTTCAACAACACCGCCGTTGATGATATTTTTCAGTTTTGTTCTGACAAACGCAGCGCCCTTTCCCGGTTTTACATGCTGGAATTCTACAATCTGGTATACATTTCCCTCAATTTCCAGTGTTACGCCATTTCTAAAATCTCCTGCTGATATCATGCAAATTTTCCTCCTTCGATTAACAGGTAGGGAACATACGCATTCCCATAATTAAAAATATTGTATAATAAAACTGTCTGCATTTCAACAGTTTTTTATAATTCAATTAATTCTTTCGGAGAATGCGCCAGATTGCGGCACTTTCCTTCCGTCACCACGACCATATCCTCGATGCGCACGCCGCCGAAGCCCGGCAGATAGATGCCCGGTTCCACCGTCTGGATCATGTTCGGCTGCAGCACCGTCTCGCAGGTTTTGGAAAGGCGCGGCTCCTCGTGGATGTAAAGTCCGACACTGTGTCCGAGTCCATGTCCGAAATAGTCGCCGTAACCCGCTTTTGCAATAATATCTCTGGAAACCTTGTCCACGTCGCAGCCGCGCACACCGCTTCTGCAGGCGTCAAGCCCGGCAAGCTGCGCCTCCAGCACAATGCCATAGATCTCTTTTTGTTTTTCATTCGCCTTGCCGATCACGACCGTTCTCGTCATATCGGAGCAATAACCGTTGTACACGCAGCCAAAGTCCATGGTCACAAAATCGCCCTTTTCGATCTTTTTGTGGGACGGCATCGCGTGCGGCATCGCGGAATTTATGCCGGAGGCAATGATCGTCTCAAAGCTCAGGTTCTCCGCGCCATGCGTTTTCATAAAATATTCCAGCTCCGCAGCCGTCTCCATCTCCGTCATGCCCGGCTTTAACACCTCCAGCATATGTGAAAACGCCATGTCGCCGATTTCCTCCGCTTTCGCCATATATTCCAGCTCCTGCTCTGTCTTGACGCTGCGCAGCAGATCGAGGCTGTCGCCGAGCGGCGTCGTCAGCCTGCCTTTGCACGCCTCCTGCAGCTTGCTGTAAGCGCTGTAAAGCAGATACTGATCCTCAAAGCCGACCTCCTTAACGCCGTCCTGCTCCATCAGACCGTTTAAGACTTCTCCGTAATTGCGTGTAGCGCCCGGATCTACGATTTCAAAATCCGGAGCCTCCTCCTTCGCCATCGTCGTGTAGCGGGAATCAGTCGCCAGCACGCGGCGTTTCCCGGAAATATAGAGGTATCCCGTCGCTCCGCGGAAGCCGCTGATATAGCGCATATTTGCGCCGTCCGATACGACAACCGCGTCAATGTTCTTTTCCTTCATCACATCATACACTTTTTCACAAAACATGATCTTCTATCTCCTTTACCGTATCCTCAATATTTTTTTTATCTGTGTCAACCAGAAGCTGCGCCCCTTCCAGATAGCACGCTTCTCTTGCACGCATCAGCGTCTCAATTTTTTCCCGCAGATCGCCGCCCGCAAGCTTTGGCCGCGTGGTGTCGCCCTGCAGCCTTCCGACAAGCGTATCCACCTGCGCCCGCAGGTAAACGACCATGCCAAGCTCTTTGAGAAGCTTCCTGTTTTCAGAGCGCACCGGCAGTCCGCCGCCCACGGAGATCACAAGGCGCTCTTTTTCACTTCGAAGCTGCTTCAGCATATCCGTCTCCAGATCGCGAAAATACGCTTCGCCGTGCTGCGCAAAGATATCGTTGATTTTTTTCTGCTGCTGCGCCTCGATGCGCTCGTCGGTGTCGACAAAAACAAGCCCCAGCTCCTCGCCGACGCTGGTCTTTCCCGCCCCCATAAAACCAATTAAAATAATGTGGTTCATTGCTCTTTCCTCTTTTTCCTCGCGTAAAAGTACAGCACGATCCGCTCCAGGTAACGCTTGAGTACGATCTGGATTTCCTCTTTCGGATGGATCGGCTTTACCAGAATGCTTTTGATGCCGGCACGCCTTGCACCGTAAACGTCGGTAAAAAGCTGATCTCCCACAAACAGCGTATTCTGCACATTCGTCCCCATGCGGTCCATCGCTTTCCGGTAGCCTTTTACCGAGGGCTTGTGCGCGTTTTCAATATAATACGCCTGCACCGCCTCCGCAAACGGCTGTACGCGTGGAAGCTGATTGTTGGAAATCAGACAGTATTGAAAACCTGTCGCGCGCAGCTTTTCAAAAAACTCTACCGCGCGCACATCCGCCGGAGCGCCGTGCGGCACCAGCGTATTATCAATGTCAAACAGCACGCCGCGGTAGCCTTTTGCGTACCAGTCCTCAAAATCAATCGTGTACGTGGAATCCACATACGCGTCCGGGTAAAATTTCTCTAACATATTCTACCACCTGTTCCTTTATAATGTCAAATACCACCTTGCGTCAGTCAAACAAAGATAACTGATTTGTCTCCGGCAGATCTCCCAGAAGCCCCAGATCAGACATCACGTCGATGACGCTCTTTGGCACCTTGGTGCGCTGCCAGAAATCGTCTTTTGACAGGAAGGGGCCGTCTTTTACCGCCTCCACGACCGCCTCCGCCGCCTTGTCGCCAAGACCGTCGATGCTGCACAGGGAGGGCATCAGCTTGCCGTCGATGATCTGGAAGCGGCTTGCGTCCGCCCGGTTGATGTCAATCGGAATAAACTCAAAACCGCGCGCATACATCTCCTGCACACTCTTCATATCTTTATAGGTATCCTGCTCTTTTTTCGTCAGCGAATCGTAATTTTTCTTGTATTCCTTCATGTGCGCCAGCAGCCGCTCGTGTCCGAGGCACATCAGCTCGTAGTTGAACGCCGACGCGCGGATGCTGAAATACGCCGCATAGTAGGCAAGCGGATAGTACACCTTGCAGTAGGCGATGCGGTACGCCATCATAACGTATGCCGCCGCATGGGCCTTCGGGAACATGTACTTGATCTTCTTGCACGACCACACATACCAGTCCGGCACGTCATGCTCCGCCATCTCTTTCTCCCACTCCGGCTTTAGTCCCTTGCCCTTTCGCACGCTCTCCATAATGGTGAATGACTGCTCGCTGTCAAGCCCCATGCGGATAAGGTAGGTCATGATATCGTCCCGCGTACAGATCGCGGTGGCAATGGTCGCCTTGCCCTCCTGGATAAGCGTCTGCGCGTTGCCCAGCCACACGTCGGTACCGTGCGACAGCCCGGAAATGCGGACAAGGTCGGAAAAGCTCTGCGGCTTCGTATCCTGAAGCATCTGGATAACAAAATCCGTTCCAAACTCCGGGATGCCGAGGGAGCCCAGGGGACATCCCTGGATCTCCTCCGGCGTGACGCCGAGCGCCTCCGTGCTCTGGAACAGCGACATGACGCTTTTATCATCCAGCGGGATATCCTTTGCGTTCAGCCCCGTCAGATCTTCCAGCATCCGGATCATCGTCGGATCATCGTGTCCGAGAATATCCAGCTTCAGAAGGTTATGGTCAATGGAGTGATAATCAAAATGTGTCGTAATGATATCCGTCTCCGTATCGTTCGCCGGATGCTGGATCGGCGTAAAGGAGTAAATCTCCTCACCGTGCGGGAGCACGATGATACCGCCCGGATGCTGCCCGGTGGTGCGGCGCACGCCCACGCAGCCCTCTACAATGCGGTTGATCTCGCAGACACGCTTGCGCTGCCCGTGCTCCTCATAATATTTCTTCACATAGCCGAACGCCGTCTTATCCGCCAGCGTGCCGACCGTCCCGGCGCGGAAGGTATGCCCCTCGCCGAAGATCACCTCGGTGTAGCGGTGAGCGTTGCCCTGGTAATCGCCGGAGAAGTTCAGGTCAATATCCGGCTCCTTGTTTCCCTTAAATCCAAGGAACGTCTCGAAGGGGATATCAAAGCCCTCCTTGCGCAGCGGCGCCCCGCAGACCGGACAGTTTTTATCCGGCATGTCGCACCCGGCGCGTCCGCCATACGCCTTCACGTCCTCAGAATCAAAGTCATAATAGTGACAGTCCTCACAGTAATAATGCGGACTTAACGGATTTACCTCCGTGATCCCCGCCATCGTCGCAACGAAGGACGAGCCGACGGAGCCGCGCGAGCCAACCAGATAGCCGTCGTCGTTCGATTTCCACACCAGCTTCTGGGCGATGATGTACATAACCGCGAAGCCATTAGAAATAATGGAATTCAGCTCGCGCTCCAGACGCTCGGTAACGATCGGCGGAAGCTCCTCACCGTAGATCTCATGCGCACGGTTGTAGCAAATGGTACGTAAGGTCTTATCCGAATCGGCAATGACCGGCGGACATTTGTCCGGCCGCACAGGCGAGATCTTCTCGCACATATCGGCGATCTTATTCGTATTTGTGATGACGACTTCCTCCGCCTTCTCGCTGCCGAGGTAAGCGAATTCCTTCAGCATCTCCTCGGTAGTGCGCAGGAACAGCGGTGCCTGCTGGTCGGCGTCCTTGAAGCCCTTGCCCGCCATAATGATGCGGCGGTAGACCTCATCCTCCGGGTTCAGAAAATGAACATCGCAGGTCGCCACCACCGGCTTGTTAAACTGCTCGCCCAGCCGGACGATCCTCCGGTTCAGTTCCTGCAGATCTGCCTCGGAATTGATATCGTTGTCCTCGCGCAGCAGAAAGGCGTTGTTCCCGATCGGCTGGATCTCCAGATAATCGTAAAAGTCGACGATCCTGGCAATCTCCGGCTCACTCTTGCCCTCCAGCACCGCCCGGAACAGCTCGCCCGCTTCGCAGGCGGAGCCGACGATCAACCCCTCGCGGTACTGATTCAAGGCACTCTTCGGAATACGCGGCCGCCGGTTATAATACTGCAGATGTGAAAAAGAAACCAGCCGGTAAAGATTTACGCGCCCGACGTCATTCTTCGCCAGAATGATCACATGGTACGTCGGCAGCTTCTTGATCTGATCAAGCGAGGCGCTTCCAAGCTCGTTGACCGCATCAAAGGTCTCTGCCCCCTGCAGTTTCAGCATTTCCATAAATTTCAGATAAATACCTGCCGTGCACTCGGCATCATCCACCGCCCGGTGATGATTCTGGAGCTGCACATGCAGCGCCTTCGCCACCGTGTCCAGCTTAAAACGGTTGAGCTGCGGCAGCAATACGCGGGCAAGCGCCACCGTATCCACGTAGGTAAAATCGCGCCACAATCCCTGCCTTCGCATATTTTCCTCGATAAAGCTGACGTCGAAGGAAGCGTTGTGCGCCGCCAGCACCGCGTCCCCGATGAAATCAAGGAACTTCGGCAGCACCTCCTCGATCGTCGGCGCATCCATCACCATATTATCGTTGATGCTGGTGAGCTGCTCGATGCGGAACGGGATCGGCACCTGCGGATTGACAAAGGTCGAAAAGCGGTCGGTGATCTCGCCGTTTTCCACCTTCACCGCGCCGATCTCAATGATGCGGTTCTGCGTCGGACTGAAGCCTGTCGTCTCCAGGTCAAACACCACGCAGGCACACCCGATCGCCTGATCTTTCGAATTTGTAACGAGCTTCTGCAGATCGTCGACCAGGTACCCCTCCACGCCGTAAAGCACCTTGAACGGATGGGCGATTTTCTTCAGCTCATCCTTTGTCACCTCCGGGTGATCCTCTTTATAAGCGTCCCGGTAAGCGCGGTCAATATCCTCGATCACATGATTCGCGTCCGGGAACGCCTGCACTGCCCCGTGATCTGTGACAGCGATCGCCGGATGTCCCCATTTGTACGCCTGCTTCACGATATCCTTCACCTCGGAGACGCCGTCCATATCACTCATCTTTGTGTGACAGTGCAGCTCCACGCGTTTCTGCGGATAGGTATCCATTCTTCCCACACGGAAATCTGACGCTTTCTTGATACCCGTCACCGAACCGATCCCGAGCTGACTGTCGAAGCGGTCAATGTTCGTGACGCCCTTCACTTTGACGAACGCGCCCTTTTTCACCGTCTCGCCGAGCGCCTTTGCCTGCTCCGCCTGCAAAAACAGTTTTACCACGATCGTGTCAGTAAAATCTGTCACCTCCAGGATCATGAGGAATTTTTCGTTGCGCAGCTCGCGCATCTCCAGCGCGCGGATCTGCCCGCGGACCGCCACCTCGCCCATCTCATGCTCGATGCTGCTGATCGGGATCGGCTCATCCTCAAA
>CABRSG010000125.1 GCA_902473545.1 uncultured Lachnospiraceae bacterium
AAAAAAATAACCGAAAAGCCGGACTAAAGGCGTTTCTGCTGCGGCTTCTGGTCTTTCTTCTTCTTTTGCTTTCCTTTAGCCTGCTGTGGTGTATACGGAACTACGGGAACATCAGCCTGGAGGAAGTGGTATTTCATCTGAATATGCCGCTGGAGGGAACTTCAGATGAATTTATCTTCAGTTACATAAAAACGGCACTGTGTCCTGCGCTGCTGCTGTTTTTCGGGTATCTGATCCTGGTATATTATCATTTTCCCTACCGTGTCAGAATTGTTTTTGGTGGAAAGAAAAGAAGCGGCGTTCTGCAGCTTCTGCCTATGCGGCTGCCGCGCCTGCTTAGCGCGCTCATCCTGCTTGCCTGGCTGGGGATGATTCTGCTCGCTGCCGATAAATCGCTGGATCTGTTTGGATATATTAATAATCAGATTTCGGCTTCTTCCTTCATTGAAGATGAGTATGTCAGTCCCGATGACGTGACGATCACTTTCCCGGAGAAAAAGCGCAATCTGATATACATTTATGTGGAATCAGGGGAATCCTCCGCACAGGACAAAGAAAACGGCGGGGTGTTTGACGTGAATCTGATTCCGGAAATGACGGAGCTTGCAAAAAACAACGTCAGCTTTTCACAGTCCGACCTGATCGAAGGTGCCTGTGTGGCTCCGGCCTGCGGCTGGACGATAGCGGCGCTGGTGGCGCAGACTTCCGGGCTGCCGCTGAAGCTGTATGCCTATAATGACAGGGGCGGCGGCGCAGACAATTCTATGAAGAAATATGCCACATTTATGCCGGGCGCGGTTACTTTGGGCGATATTCTGGAAAAAGAGGGATATCATAATGTTTTTCTTGCCGGTTCGAATTTTAAATTCGGCGGCCGCACGAATTACTTTACGCAGCACGGAAATTATGAGATATGGGATTACATTGCCGCGAAAAAGGAGGGTGCGATTCCCGGGGACTACAAGGTATGGTGGGGCTTTGAGGACGCCAAGCTCTATGAATTTGCAAAAGAGAAGTTGCTGGCGCTTGCGGAGGAGGAAGAACCGTTTAATTTATCCCTGCTGACGGTGGATACGCATCATCAGAACGGTTATGTATGCGAGCTCTGTCCGCATATTTACGACGATCAGTATTCTGATGTATGGGCGTGCGCTTCACGGCAGCTTGATAATTTTGTCAGGTGGATTCAGGAGCAGGATTTTTATGAAAACACGACGATCGTCATTTGCGGCGACCACTGCAGTATGGATACGGACTTTTATGCGGATATCACCTATGAAAAGCATCATGGAGAGACAACGCGCAAGGTATATAATGCGATCATCAATCCGGCAGCGGAGCCTGTGAAGGAGAAAAACAGGAAATTTACCACGCTGGACATGTTTCCAACCACGCTTGCCGGTCTCGGCGCGCAGATTGAGGGCGATCGGCTCGGACTTGGAACGAACCTGTTTTCGGAGAGAGAGACGCTTGCGGAAGAGTACGGATATGAGACGATGTTTGCGGAGCTTGATAAAAAATCCGTGTTCTATAATAATGAAATTCTGTACCCGTAATGTGCCGGAAAAACAGGTTTCTGCGGCGAACAATCTATTGACAGAGAACGTTCTGGCGGGTATGATAGTAATATAGGAAGAGGATTTTGGGAGGAGGGGGACAGATGAAGAAAATAATCAGATGCCTGCCGTTTTTGCTGTTGCTGCTGTTACTGTGCGGTGCCAGTGTGCAGGCGGCAAATTATAAGCCCGGAAAGGTGACGGGCATAACAGCAAAAAATGTGGGAGAGACGGGCTTCACGCTGAAGTGGAAAAAGGTTTCCAAGGCTACCGGATACTATGTTTACCGACTGAGCGGTACGAGCTGGAAAAAGATCGCTACTGTAAAATCTACCTCATGTAATGTTAAGAAAATGGTGCCGAACAAGGCTTATCAGTTTAAGGTGGTTGCTTACCGGACGGTGAAGAAGAAAACATATGTGAGCGACACATTTTCCAGTGTGATAACTGTCACAACAAGAATTAAAAAGCCGGCTAAGCCGACCGGCTTCCGTGTCGGGGCAAACGGCAACCGTACGCTGGAGCTGAACTGGAATAAGGTGTCGAATGCCAGCGGCTATGAGGTGTACACCTACGATAAGAGTACCGGTTACACAAAGGTGAAAACGCTCACAGGGAAGTCCTGCAAGTTTACCGGACTCACCGTTGGAAAAAAATATACATATGCGGTGAGAAGCTACCGCAAGGTTTCCGGGCAGACGGTTTACAGCAGTTACTCATCGCTGGTATCCGCAAAACCGATCCAGCTTTCCAAAGCAGCATCGGCGGTGCGCAGCTTCCGTTATATCCGGAAAACGAGCAAAAAAGTAACGGTCTATAATTACGACAAGAAAAAGAACCAGACGCTGAAAAGCGGCACCAAGGTATATGTGAACAGCAAAACGAAAAGCGGTTATCTGTATGGATGGATCGCAAGCAACGGTCAGAAGATCAAGATCAAGGCAAGCGCTTTAAAGAGCGCTACGAGCATCGAATTTAGTCCGAAAAACGATTATTCGAAATCAGTAAAAGAGGAGTTTATCAATTCCAAGAACCTGACCAGCCCGTCTAAATATCTCATATGGATCAACCATTACAAGACGCGGGTAAATATTTTTAAGGGTTCGGTTAATAATTGGAAGCTGGTAAAGAGCTTTAAGGTTTCCATCGGAAAGGTCGGCTCTCCGCGCGGAATCCGCAGAGTATGCGGCAGAGTACGGTGGGGCTATGAAAATCTGCCGATCGTTTACTGGTCGCCGGGAGGAAATTCTTTCCATTCCATGCTGGGGTCCTCGACCGGCACAGCTACATCGGGCGGCTGTATGCGTTGTCTTACCAACGATCTGATGTGGATATATAATAACATACCGGATGGAACAACAGTATATTCCTGGTAAAGGATACAAAAAAGCTTCCCCGTCGGCGCATTGCCGGCGGGGATTTTTAATGCACTGGTTATGTTGTCCGTTTTGCTATAATGGACAGATAGTTACTGCGAACGGAGTGAACAGTAACGACAAATGTGCGCTTTGTGCATATTTACATGCTATAAATTCTTGACATTTTACCCGAAAAAAAGTATATTTATAAAATATGATGCGGACACTGCAACGTTGTAAAGGAGTAATCTGAGTTACTGCGAACGGAGTGAACAGTAACCAATCCGGAAAAGTAAGGCAGTTCTGCAGGAAAAAGAAAGAAATGAGGAGGAAGGAAGATGGTAAAATACATCTGTAAACGTCTGGGTATAGCGGTTGTGACAATCTGGATCGTTGCAACGCTGACGTTTTTTCTGATGAACATGGTACCCGGCGGACCGTTTTTATCCGAAAAAGCAGTCAGCCCCAAAGCAATGGAGGCACTGGAGGCAAAGTACGGGCTGGATAAGCCGCTGTTTGAACAGTATCTTACATATATGGGGGATGCGCTTCACGGGGACTTCGGCGACAGCTTAAAGCAGCGCGGACGTACCGTTATGTCTATTATCACAACAAAATTCCCGGTATCTGCGCGGCTTGGAGGCTTTGCCGTTCTGGCGGCGTTCTGCGTCGGCGTGCCGCTTGGCTGTCTGTCGGCGATGTTCCGGGGGAAGATCGGAGATAACATTATTATTGTCATTGCCACCTGCGGTATCGCCGTTCCGAACTTTGTGGTATGTACGCTTTTGATGTACACGTTCGGCGTTCGGCTGGGCTGGCTGCCGACACTGGGACTGAGCAGCTGGAAGCATTATATTATGCCGGTTACGGCGCTTGCGTTCTACCCGACGGCGTACATCACCCGTCTGATGCGTTCCTCTATGCTGGACGTGCTCGGACAGGACTATATGCGCACGGCGCGCGCAAAGGGCTTGAATCAGTTTGTCAGCCTGTTCAAGCATGCGCTGCGAAACGCGATCCTTCCAATTATCACATACCTGGGGCCGCTGCTTGCCTACACGGTGACCGGCAGCTTTATCGTGGAGAAAATCTTCACGATTCCGGGACTTGGCGGCGAGTTTATCGGCTCGATCACGAACCGCGATTATACGGTCATCATGGGAACCACGATTTTCCTGGCAACGCTGATGATCCTGATGAACGTAGTCGTGGATATCGTCTACAAGATTGTAGACCCGCGTATTAAATTGAAGTAAGGAGGGAATGCGAAATGAAAGAAAATCCAAATCCGTTAAGTTTTCAGGCAAAAATCCGTCCGGAGGACTTCCTTCCCGCTTCGAATGAGGAAAAACAGAGCCTTGTCGTAATGCGCGAGAGCGTCAGCTTCTGGAGGGATGGTCTGCGCCGCCTTCTGAAGAACAAGGTAGCGATGGTGAGCCTTATAGCAGTTGTTTTAATTATGTTCTTTTCCTTTGTGGTGCCGGCATTTTACCCGTACAGCTACGAAGAGCAGATCCGCGGCAGCGAGCATCTTGCGCCGATGGAGTATTCCGAGGAGGAACAGGCGCGCATCGACGCCGGGGAAAAGGTGTTCCCGCATGTGCTTGGCACGGACAAGCACGGACGTGACTATGCCATCCGTGTGATGATGGGAAGCCGTGTTTCCCTGATCGTCGGTCTGGTGGCAGCCGTGATCATCCTGGTAGTCGGCTCCCTGTTCGGCTCCATCGCGGCATTTTTCGGCGGCTGGGTGGATATTATCATGATGCGTATTGTCGATATTATCTATACCATCCCGGACGTGCTGCTGATCGTGCTTTTATCGTTTGCTCTGAAGGCGCCTCTTGAGACGCTCGCTACGATACCGGGCTTCGGCTGGGTGCAGGTGCTCGGTAAAAACCTCATTAGTATTTTTATCGTGTTTGCACTCCTGTACTGGGGCGGCATGGCGCGCATGGTGCGAAGCCAGATCCTCACCTTAAAGGAGAGCGAGTACGTGACGGCGGCGCGTGCGCTCGGCGCATCGAACGCCAGAATTATCAAGAAGCATCTGCTGACAAACTGTATCGGTACGCTGATCGTTACGACAACCCTGCAGATTCCGTCCTCTATTTTCACGGAGAGCTTTTTAAGCTTCCTCGGACTTGGCGTGGCGGTGCCGATGCCGTCCCTTGGCAGCCTTGCAAGCGACGCGATCAATGGTCTGAACACCTATCCGTATCTGCTGTTTATCCCGGCGATACTGATCAGTTTGATTATTCTGAGCTTTAACCTGCTCGGCGACGGTCTGCGCGACGCGTTTGACCCGAAGATGAAGAATTAGGGAGGAGAATAACATGAGTGAATATCTGGTAAATATAGAACACGAACGCCTCTCTTTCTTCACACCGGCGGGGGAGGTAAAGGCGCTGAACGATGTATCTTTCCATATTAAGCAGGGAGAGGTGCTTGGCATCGTCGGCGAGAGCGGTTCCGGCAAATCGGTAACGGCGTACAGTCTGATGGGACTGACGGCGTATCCGGGTAAGCTGCTGGGCGGTACGCTGGATTTCAACGGCCACCGCATCAACGATATGACAGAAAAGGAATTCCAGAAGATGCGCGGAAATGAAGTCTCCATCATCTTCCAGGACCCGATGACGAGCCTGAATCCGGTCTACACGATCGGCAACCAGATCCGCGAGGTAATCAAGCTCCACACCAATAAGAGCAAAAAAGAGGTGCAGGAGCGTGCGGAGGAGCTTTTGCAGCTTGTCGGCATCAATGAGCCGAAAAAGCGTCTGAAACAGTATCCGCACGAGCTGTCCGGCGGTATGCGCCAGCGTGTGATGATCGCGATCGCTCTGGCGTGCGAGCCGACGACGGCGCTCGACGTGACGATTCAGGCGCAGATCCTGGAGCTGATGATGGAGCTGAAGGATAAGCTTGGCATGGCGATCATGATGATTACGCATGACCTCGGCGTGGTGGCGAGCATGTGCGACCACATCGCGGTAATGTATGCCGGAAATATTGTGGAGTACGGCACAACGGACGATATTTTCTATAACCCGAAGCATGAGTACACCAAGGGGCTGATCCGCAGCATCCCGCGTATGGACAGCAAGGAGCATGAGCGCCTTGTCCCGATCGAGGGAACGCCGGTGGATATGCTGAATCCGCCGAAGGGCTGCCCGTTTGCGTCCCGCTGCGATGCGTGTATGCAGATCTGTCTGCGCGAGAAAGCGCCGGTTACGCACTTCGGCGATGTACATTACACATCCTGCTGGATGAACCAGAAGGCAGAGCTGGAAGGAGGAAGCGCGAAATGAGCGATAAATTATTGAAGGTAGAGCACCTTTACCAATACTTTCCGGCTGGCGGCTTTGGAAAAAACAAGAAGTATGTGCAGGCGGTAGACGACGTATCGTTTTTTATTAACAAGGGAGAGACATTAGGACTTGTCGGTGAATCCGGCTGCGGAAAGACGACGACCGGGCGCTCGCTTCTTCGCCTTTATGAGCCGACGAAGGGACGTATCATCTACGACGACAAGGTGCTTTTCGACAGCGGAGACGTCCCGCTGATGGATGACAACCAGAAGGATATCATGGTGGACGGCAAAACGCAGTTCGGCAGAAAGACGGCCGTGGACATGAAGCCGTACCGCCGTGAGATGCAGATCGTGTTCCAGGATCCGTATGCGAGCCTCGACCCGCGTATGACGGTGGGTGATATCGTCGGCGAAGCGATCGACATCCACAAGCTGGCATCCTCAAAAGAGGAGCGCTACAATAAGATACAAAGTCTGCTGGAGCGGGTGGGATTAAACTCAGAGCACGCAAACCGCTATCCGCATGAGTTTTCCGGCGGTCAGCGCCAGCGTGTCGGCATCGCCCGTGCGCTTGCGGTCGATCCGAAATTCATCGTCTGCG
>CABRSG010000126.1 GCA_902473545.1 uncultured Lachnospiraceae bacterium
ATAGAGCGTTTGGCTACGGACCAAAAGGTCGGGAGTTCGAATCTTCTAACGCACGCTTTTGAAAGAAGAAACCTTGAAAAAGGTTTCTTTTTTTATTTCAAAAACCGGAAAACAAATTGAAACGTCGCACACTTTTCCTTGCGTCTACTCCTCCCCAAACGGACGCCGCAGAAGATTGTAGGAGGTCGTCCGGAGACGTATCACCGCATTTTTTAAATTCTCCTCCATCTTCGGATTTGTCTTCCCCTTTGCAAACTGGCGCAGCAGTTTCTCCAGATATGCGCAGTCGTCGCGAAGCTGCAGCTTACCCGTCAAATCGATGTCCGCTGATTTTTCCTTCATCTCCCGGCGCGTCTCCTCCAGCAGCGCCTGTGCATTTACAATCTGAATTTTCAATTCCGACGGTAATACGTTCAGATTCCCGGTGTTTTTGCGTTTTCTATGAAATATCATGCTGCTCCCACTCCTTTCTCGTCTTATCTATCGCCGCTCCATGTCCATCAAGAGCCGCAAACGGCGCAAACTGTGCCGCCCGATCCCGCAGCGGCATACGCGGATGCGTTACCGGCTCCGGATGCGGCAGATACATAATATCGTCATAATTCTGCTGTTCCATCTGCGCTTCACTCCTTTCCTGCTGTTCATCCGAAAGAACATTTCCTTCTCTATCTGCCGGTTTTATGCACGGTGGCCGCCGATCTGACCGTTACGGTCCCTGGCAGTTGCCCCTTCTTTCAGATTCATACCCTTTAAAATGGCGTTTTTTCCATATTTTTTCTTGATATCCAGTATTGCCTGCTGTATTTTTCGCTCCCGCTGCAGCGTCGCTTCCTCCTCCTGCCGCTTTTTTTCCAGAGCAGTATAATCGGTAAACAGATCAAGCTGCTCAAATTCCGTTTTTTGCTTTGCAGTCTCCTCCGCCGCCACATGGTTCGCAGTGAGTGTGATGCGGCGGATCAACAGATTTTTATCAGCAATCCTTCCGTATAGCTCCATCACTGCCTCTATGATCTGTTTCGTGGAGGAAGTCTGTTTTGGCAGATTGATCGTACCGTGCGCATGCTTTGGCACCCTGCGGCCGTAGCGGTCTGTCTTGACCTCCCCATGGTAGCCGCGCGCCCGCTTTGGATCGGAAAGATTTTCAATATCGTAGCCGATCGTCAGTACCATCTGATCTGTAACCAGGCGCTTATCAACCAGATCCAGCACGAGCTGATCTGCCATTTCCTGTACAACAAGCTTTGCCTTCTCGTAGCTGTAGGGACAGTGCAGCACCTGGCCGGCTCCGAGACTGTTTGTCTCCGGCCTATATGCCTTGATATCTGCAATCGTACATGGCTCCCAGCCCCAGGCATGGTCGATCAGAAGCTCGGCATTTATGCCGAACAGCTTGTACAGCAGGGCTTCGTTGTGGTACTCCTCTGGCTTTCCGATAGCGCAGCGCGCCACATCTCCCATGGTAAACATGCCGTTCGCCTCAAGCTTTCTGGCATAGCCCCCGCCAACACGCCAGAAATCGGTAAGCGGCCGGTGTCCCCACAAAAGCTGCCTGTAAGAAAGTTCATCAAGCTCTGCGATGCGGACGCCATTTTCATCCGGCGCGACGTGCTTCGCCATGTTGCAGAGATACAGGTTTGTGCCGATACCGGCTGTCGCCGTAATTCCGGTCGTCTCATAAACATCTGCCAGAATTTTCTCAGCAAGCTCCCGCGCGGAAAGCCTGTAGGTGCCAAGATAACCCGTAACATCCAGAAAAATCTCATCGATCGAGTAAACATGATGATCCTCCGGCGCAACATATTTCAAATATATATTGTAGATCCGCGTGCTGTACTGAATATAGTGTGCCATCCGCGGCGGTGCAACAATGTAATCCAGTGCAAGCTCCGAATGCCGCTTCAATTCCGTATCATCCCAGGAAGCGCCTGTCAGCTTATGCTCCGGTGCATTCCTCTTCCGCCCGGCATTTACCTCCTTTACCCGCTGTACCACCTCAAACAGACGGGGTCTTCCGGGAATCCCGTATGCCTTCAGGGACGGCGAAACGGCAAGGCAGATGGTTTTTTCCGTCCGCGCCGCATCGGCAACGACCAGATTCGTCGTCATCGGGTCAAGGTTCCGCTCCCGGCACTCTACCGAGGCGTAAAAAGATTTTAAATCAATTGCAATGTATGTGCGGCTTTTTTCCTGCATACGCCTCTGCCTCCCTCCTGCTCTCATTATACGAACATTCGTTCTTAGTTTCAAGAGGAAATTTTTATTTCACCGGAATCCCGTTTACCTCAACTTCGTCTGTCAATTCAATCACCAGGCATTTTCTGCCGTCGATCACGGTCGTCTCCACCAGGTCGCTCCTCGCGGGATTGACCTGCACGATAATATCCTTCGTCTTTATCTCAAATTTTCGCGTATTTGCCACGTTTGCCGCCACAAATGACGTCTGCTCGCCTGCCGCCTCCTCAAATCGATCGTCAAACTGCGACATTTTCTCCTCCGCCACGCCGCTCTGCTCAAACAGCCGCTTTACCTCCTGCCTGCCCAACACGAGCGGCGCCGGTTCCTCTTTCTGCTCCTCGATCATTTCATTCAGATTTTCGTGGATCGTACGCACCGTCTCATAATCACAGGCATCTCCCAGCGTTTCCTCTACAAGTACCTGAAAGGTTTCTTTCTGACTTCCCGCCGTCAGCGGCAGCACACAGCCCAGCACACTGTCCACAAAATCGCTGCAAGGCACTTCCGGCTTCTGGTTGTAGTAAAGGATGCTGTGAATATCTGCGCTGCGGTCATGAAATGCCGGGAAGAGAAAGCCGATCAGCGGCATCTCCACCAGCCAGTCCTGCGTGCGGCTGGAAAAGCAGTTTTCCTTCTCATTATACGACAGACAGGGCTTTGCCAGATTTACCGGACAGATACAGCACATAATATGCTCGTAAACCTCATCCGACGCGTCAAACATCTCCTGGTTGTCGGATGCTTTTCCCGGAATATCATACACCGCATACATCAGCAGGATCAGATAATTTCCGGCATAATAATAGGAATCAATGATTCTGTCATAAAATTCTTCCAGGTTTCTATATCTTGTATAGAATGTTATCGGTTCATAAAATTCTTCCAGGATGCCGTCATCCTGCAGCCCCGAATATTTCAGCTTCATGAGCAGCGCCTGCGTACCGTCCTCTTTTTCTGTCTCCAGCGGGAATTCCATGTTCAGCAGATTTTTGCCGATCGTTCCGGAAATTGCCTTGCGGAAGATATTCAGATATTTAAAAAATTCCTCCTCTGGCAATGATAAAAACGCCTCCCGGAACTGCGTTTTTTTGTTCTTCTCCCCATCCACGTAGCAGCCGCAGATGCGGCTGATCGGACAGCGCTCCTGTGTGTATTGTTTTTTTATCTCTGCAATTTCTTTCTTATTCATTTTCTACCTCTTTTTTTCTGTAACCGCATTTTCCGCATCAAACAACAGCTGTTTTTGTTTTGCTCCTGCGACTGCTTTTCCCACATCAAACGTCTGTCGTTTTATTTCCGGATACCGGCAATTCCTCCCCGTCCAGGCAGGCGCGCTTCAGGCGGGCGCCCTCA
The DNA here is from genome assembly GCA_902473545.1 of uncultured Lachnospiraceae bacterium. Lineage (GTDB taxonomy): Bacteria > Bacillota > Clostridia > Lachnospirales > Lachnospiraceae > Marvinbryantia. The sequence continues at coordinate 3,589 of CABRSG010000126.1, forward strand.
TATTCCAGTTTCAGCGAAAAAAACGGCTTTTCCTCTTCCAGCAAGCGGAAGAAAACGTAATCGCCCTCCCAGAGGTTCAGCCCGGACAGCTCTGATTTTTTTACCCACTCCAGCTTTCCCTCGTCGCAGTCTGTCAGCTCTCCTTCATAGCCGTCCGCCGTATACAAAAACATATATTCCGTTTCCCAGCCGGCACAGACAAACGTCACGATCCCGCGCAGACGATAGCTGGTAAGTACAAGCCCTGTCTCCTCCCGCACCTCACGCAGCAGGCATTCCTCCGGACTTTCATCCTTTTCAAAATGCCCGCCGATGCCAATCCACTTATCCCTGTTCACATCGTGTTTTTTCGACACCCGGTGCAGCATCAGATAGGCGTCTTCTTTTTCTATATAGCAAAGCGTCGTCAGTCCCATAACCATTCTCCTTCCCGCCTTTTCTTTCCTGCTCATTATAATGTTTTTTCCTCTGGCGTGCAAGAAAAAGAAACTTGACAGCACAATCCCGTGTGGCATATAGTAATAAGAGATATTTCATGGAACGAGAAAGGATGCCGCATCTTATGCGGCATGGTAAATACGATGATTTATTCAAACATTCTGGAAGCAATCGGGCACACTCCCATCGTCCGCCTCGGGAGGATGAACAGCCCGGAAAATGCAGAAATTCTTGTGAAATTTGAGGGACTGAACGTGGGCGGCTCCATCAAGACGCGCACTGCCTACAATATGATCTGCGACGCCGAGGAACGCGGTCTGATCCATAAGGACACGATCATTGTCGAGCCGACAAGCGGCAACCAGGGGATCGGACTTGCGCTGGTGGGCGCGGTAAAGGGCTACCGCACCATCATCATTATGCCGGATTCCGTCAGCGAGGAGCGCAGAAAGCTGGTACGCCACTACGGTGCAGAGGTAATTCTGATCCACGACGCCGGAAATATCGGCGCCTGCATCGAAGAATGCCTGCAAACTGCACTTCGCATGCAAAAAGAAAATCCCAATGTTTATGTTCCGCAGCAATTTGAAAACCCGGCAAACCCGATGGTTCACCGCCACCACACAGCGCTTGAGATCCTTGAACAGGTTGCAGGACCGATCCACGGCTTCTGCTCCGGCATCGGCACCGGCGGCACCATCACCGGCATCGGCGAGGTACTGAAAGCACAGAACCCCGATATGGTCATCTGGGCTGTCGAACCGGAAAACGCAGCAATCCTGGCCGGCGGCACCATCGGCACTCATCTGCAGATGGGAATCGGCGACGGCGTCATCCCGGATATCTTAAACCGGAAAATCTACGATGACATCTACATTGTCACCGACGAGGAAGCCATTCAGACTTCAAAGGATCTTGCCCGTCTGGAGGGCATTATGTGCGGTATCTCCAGTGGGACGAATGTAGCGGCTGCGCTGAAGCTCGCCAGAAAACTTGGCAGAGGAAAGACGGTTGTCACCGTGCTTCCGGACACCGCAGAGCGCTACTTCTCCACCCCTCTGTTTGCAAACGAATAATACCTATCTTTCGTTCGGGTAGACTACCCCGATCTGTGCACGGATATTGTCCATCAGTTCCATAATATATATGGTTTCTGAATGCGGCATTTCCGGGCACTCTTTTTCGTTCTTTTTAAGCGCACGCATACACGCCTCCACCTCATACTCGTAGCCGGTGATCTGCTTCGGCGTCTCATATTCCGCAATCAGATGATGCCCCGTATCGTAAACGCGGATGCCTTCACAGTTGTTGATATTCTGAACTAGGATATAACCCTTATCCCCGTAAATCGCACCCTCGCGATTGCATGCCGCCCGCATATCACTGTGGAGCGTCGCTGTTTTTCCATCCTTGTAGATCAGTGTAATATTATCCACGGCATCCACGCCCCGCTCCGTCAGAACCGCCGACGCCTTTACTTCCTTAATCTCATCGCCAAAAACCATCGACGCAAAATTCAGCGGATAAACGCCAAGGTCAAGCAGTGCTCCGCCGGCAAGCGCCGGATCTGTCATACGCTGTACATGCTGCAGGGGATAGGAAAGCGTTGCATAAAGAGAATGCGGCGTACCGATGATCCCGTTCGCCAGTATCTCATCCAAGGTTTTTCTCATCGGCATATAGCGCGTCCAGATCGCCTCTGTCGCAAGCACGCCCCTCTCTTCTGCCATCGCCAGCACTTCCTTCGCCTGCGCCGCGTTTTGTGTAAAAGATTTTTCCGTCAGCACATTTTTTCCGTGTGCAATGCACAGCTTCATATGCTCATAGTGGTGTGAATGCGGCGTTGCAATGTAAATCAGATCAATCTCCGGATCGCATACCAGCTCCTCATAAGAGCCGTAAGCGTGCATAAAACCATGCTCTTCAGCAAACGCCTTCGCCCGCTCCGGATTTCTTGACGCCACTGCCCAGGAAATTACCTGCGGCATCTCATGGATCGTTTCTGCCATCTTGCCGGCAATGTTCCCGGCTCCTAAAATTCCCATTTTCATTTCCCTTTTCCTCCTTATGCGATAAATTTTGCTCCATATCCTTCCACTCACACAGAGCCTTACGGACAGGAATTTTTACTGCGCTCTTTAAATGAGCCTTTCACAACCTGCTGCCTGCAAAAAAACCCCAGGCATCCGCAATCACTGATTTTGGAATACTTGGGGTTTTACTTCTTGCTTACTTTGCGTAGTCTACCGCGCGTGACTCGCGGATTACGCTGACTTTAATCTGTCCCGGGTATTCCAGTTCAGCTTCAATCTGTTTTGAAATATCCCTCGCCAGCAATACCATATCCGCATCACTGACTTTCTCAGGAACAACCATAATTCGAATCTCTCTACCTGCCTGAATAGCAAACGATTTATCAACGCCCTTAAAGGCATTTGAAATATCCTCTAACTGTTTTAATCTGTTGGTATATGTTTCCAGTGTTTCTCTTCTTGCACCCGGGCGCGCAGCTGAAATTGTGTCTGCCGCCTGTACAATACATGCAATCAATGTTTCTGGTTCTACGTCGCCGTGATGGGATTCCACTGCGTTGATGACAGTCTGTGACTCCTTGTACTTTTTACAGAGGTCTGCACCAATCTGTATATGAGAGCCATCCACTTCATGGTCGATGGATTTGCCAATGTCATGCAATAAACCGGCACGCTTCGCCATGCGAACGTCCAAGCCGATTTCCCCTGCCAATAAGCCTGCCAGATGCGCCACCTCGACCGAATGCTTCAGTGCATTCTGGCCA